>JBGSJU010000258.1:0-8553 GCA_041741655.1 Rhodobacterales bacterium | reverse complement strand
CCGCGGCCGGGTCATTGACCGCAAAGTTCGGCGACACCATCGCCACACCGGCCACCCCTTGCGCCATGTCCGGCTGCGTCAGGGCCAGCGCCGCAAGCGTGCCGCCGGTTGATGTGGCAAGGATGATCACCCGGTCGCCGGTTTGCCGCGCAACATCAAGGGCTTCAGCGGCGTCGATGATCCAGTCGGTTGCGCTTGCGGTGGCCATCGCGTCGGGGCCGCTGCGGCCATGCCCGGCGAAACGGGTGTAGATCAGGTTCGCACCCAGAGCCTGCGCCATCAGGTCCGGCACCGGCTGGATTTCGGATGCCGAGGCCGAAAACCCATGCAGATACAGCACGCTGAACGGCGTTCTTTCACCAACTGCGCCGGCCCAGACCACACGTTTTGCTGCGCCGGGACGGATGTCGGTGAACACGGCTTCGCGGGCGACAAAACTTTCGGGCGTCACGGCGGGGGGGCGGGCCGACAGGTCCAGCGGTTCGTAGGAACCAAAGGCCCAGAACGTCGCGCCAGCCAGCACCAGCGCGGCGGCGATGCGGATCAGCCAGCGCATGCCAGAACCTCGCTCACCGCGGTTTCGATCAGGGCCAGACAGTCGGGCGTGGAAAATCGATGGTCTGCCCCCTTGACCAGCGTCAGCCGGATATCCGGCCCCTCTACATGTCCGAACAGTCGCAAGGCGACAGACATATCCACCGCCGTATCGGCGGTCCCTTGCAAAAATCGCACCGGACACGGCAGAACCAGCGGGCTGCGCAGCACCAGATGTTCGCGCCCGTCCTCGATCAATTCCCGGGTGATGACATAAGGGCCATCGTCATAGTCGGATGGCATCTCGACGCTGCCATGGGTCATCAGCCGGTCGCGGTCCGCGTCCGAAAACCCGGCCCACATGCTGTCCTCGGTGAAATCCGGCGCAGCGGCGACGGTGACCAGACCCGCGACCTTGGCCGGCAGCCGTTCCGCCACCAAAAGCGAAATCCAGCCGCCCATGGATGAGCCCACCAGCACCTGCGGCCCGTCCGTCAGATCACGCAGCACCGCCAGCGCGTCATTGGCCCAGTCGCCGATGCAGCCATCGGTGAATGTGCCGGACGATTGCCCGTGCCCGGAGTAATCGAACCGCAGGAAGGCGCGTCCGCTGCGCTTTGCCCAGGCTTGCAGCGCCTGTGCCTTGGTTCCGGTCATGTCCGACCTGAACCCGCCGAGGAAGACCACCCCCGGCCCACGGCCATGCGTTTGCACAAAGGCGATGCGCCGCCCGTTCGCGTCCAGATGTCGCACATCGGCCATGGCATCCTCCATTTGCGGCCTTTCTAGTCCGGGATGGTTGACTTTGTCAGCCCCATCGCGCGACACACGGGCGGAAATCAACCCGCAACCGGGCGTGCCGTAGGCGCCGAACCGACGAGGAGGCCGACATGGCCCAAGACCACATCTCGCTGACCTTTCCCGATGGCAATGTGCGGGTCTATCCCGCTGGCGTGACGCCTGCCGAAGTTGCGGCCAGTATCGCGCCGTCGCTGGCCAAGGCGGCGATTTCCGCGCAGGTCGATGGCGCGCATTGGGATCTGGCCTGGCCGATCCACGGCGATGCCCGGCTGGCGATCAACACGATGAAGGATGATCTGGCCGCGCTGGAACTGATCCGGCACGATCTGGCGCATATCATGGCGCGCGCGGTGCAGGACATCTGGCCGGATGTGAAGGTGACGATCGGCCCGGTGCGCGATTACGGCTGGTTCTATGACTTTGACCGGGCAGAACCGTTCACGCCCGAGGATCTGGGCCAGATCGAGACGCGGATGAAACAGATCATCGCCGCGCGCGACCCCGTGCGGACCGAGGTCTGGGACCGCGCCCGCGCCGTCGAATATTACCGGGGCCGGGGCGAGCCGTATAAACTGGAGTTGATCGACCGCATCCCCGAAGATCAGGAGTTGCGGATGTATTGGCACGGGCCCTGGCAGGACCTTTGCCGGGGTCCGCATCTGCAACATACGGGCCAAGTGCCCGCGGACGCGTTCAAATTGATGAATGTCGCCGGGGCCTATTGGCTGGGCGACAGCACACGGCCGATGCTGCAACGCATCTACGGCGTTGCCTTCAAGACCCGCGAGGATCTGAAGGCGCATCTGACCATGCTGGAAGAGGCCGCGAAACGCGATCACCGGAAACTCGGCCGCGAGATGGACCTGTTCCACATGCAGGAAGAGGCGCCGGGTCAGGTGTTCTGGCACCCGAACGGCTGGACGATCTACACGACCTTGCAGGATTACATGCGCCGCCGTCAGCGCGCGGATGGCTATGTCGAGGTGAACACACCGCAGGTGGTGAATCGCAAGCTGTGGGAAGCCTCGGGGCATTGGGAAAACTACCGCGAGAACATGTTCATCGTCGAAGTGGACGAGGAAGGCGCGCGGGAAAAGGTCATCAATGCGCTGAAACCGATGAACTGCCCCTGCCATGTGCAGATCTTCAACGTGGGCCTGAAATCCTACCGCGACCTGCCGTTGCGCATGGCCGAATTCGGCTCTTGCGCGCGCTACGAACCCTCGGGCGCGCTGCATGGCATCATGCGGGTGCGCGGGTTCACGCAGGATGATGCGCATATCTTCTGCACGCTGGACCAGATCGAAAGCGAGTCGAAGAAGTTCATCACCTTCCTGTCGCGCATCTATGCCGAACTGGGCTTTCACAAATGGCGGATCAAGCTGTCAACGCGGCCCGACAAGCGGGTGGGATCGGATGAAATCTGGGACAAGATGGAGGCGGCGCTGGCCAATGCCACCACGGCGGCGGGCTATGGCTATGAACTGTTCCCCGGCGAAGGCGCGTTCTATGCGCCCAAGCTGGAATTCGTGCTGACCGATGCGATTGGACGCGACTGGCAATGCGGCACGTTGCAACTGGACCCGAACCTGCCCGAACGGCTGGACGCAGTCTATATCGGGCAGGACGGTGCGAAACACCGCCCCTTCATGCTGCATCGCGCCTGTCTGGGGTCGTTTGAACGTTTCATCGGCATCCTGATCGAGGAACACGCCGGCAAGCTGCCATTCTGGCTGGCGCCGCGGCAGGTCGTCGTGGCGTCGATCGTGTCGGATGCGGATGAGTATTGCGCCGAGGTGGCGACGCTGCTGTCTGACGCCGGGGTGCGTGCCGAGGTCGATCTGCGCAACGAAAAGATCAACTACAAGATCCGCGAACATTCGGTCGGCAAGGTACCGGTGATCCTGGCCATCGGCGCGCGCGAGGTGGCCGACCGCACGGTGACCCTGCGCCGGTTGGGCGAGGCGCAGACGCAGACACTGGCGCTGGATGACGTGCTGCGTGATCTGGGTCTGGAAGCGACGCCGCCCGACCTGCGCTGACGCGCCGCCTGTAACAGTTCGTCGCGGCTTTCGGCGGCTGCGGGCGGACATATGCCGAATCCGCCATGTTTTTCGCTGCAAACCCGGCGGCGCTGCGGTCTGACAACACATGGCTGTGAAAACATCTGACGGCCCCGTGACGCACGCGCCTGTGAATGGCACCGTCGGCCCTGCGACGCATAAGGTTGGGGCGTCGCCGGAAACGACGACAGCCCATTGAAACACCTCAGGGAGATGACGATGACCCCCACGATCAAGACCGCCGCGCTGATCGGCGCTGTCGCCGCCGCGCTGGCCGCCCAAGCGACCACCGCCAGCGCACAGGCCAAGGAAAAATGCTATGGCGTGTCGCTTGCCGGCAAGAACGATTGCGCCGCTGGTGCCGGAACCACCTGCGCCGGCACGTCCAAAGTGGACTATCAGGGCAATGCCTGGACGCTGGTGGATGCTGGCACCTGCACAAAGATCGAACTGCCGGCCATGGCCGATGGCAAGGCCCGCATGGGTGCGCTGGAACCGCAGGACCGCGATCTGCCCACCACGTGACCTTTGCGCGGGATGGGTGATCGCGCCCATCCTGCCCTGCCGCCGAGGCGCTGATGTTTGACCACTCCCAGTTGGATTTGCCCTGTGCCCCCGGCGTGGGGTTCAAGCCGGATCATTTCGCCGCGATCATGGCCGATCCCGGACCGGTCCGCTGGCTGGAAGTCCATGCCGAGAATTACATGGGCGCGGGTGGCCGAGCACTGGCGCAACTGCGCGCTCTGGCAGAGCGTTTTCCCCTGTCAGTGCATGGCGTCGGCCTGTCCATCGGCGGTGAAAGCGCGCTGGATGCGGACCATCTGGCGCGTCTGAAACACCTGTTGGGCTGGCTGAACCCCGCGTCGTTTTCCGAACATCTGGCGTGGTCCACCCATGACGGCGCCTATCTGAACGATCTTCTGCCGCTGCCGTACACATCGGTCACCCTTGCCCGCGTGGCCGACCATATCGATCAGGTCCAGACCGTACTGGGGCGCCGGATGCTGCTGGAAAACCCGTCATCCTATTTGGCCTTTGCGGCCAGCGACTGGTCCGAACCCGACTTCCTGCGCGAACTTGTCCACCGGACCGGCTGTGGACTGTTGCTGGATGTGAACAACGTGTTCGTGTCTGCCACCAATCTGGGCTTTTCCCCGCAGGCCTATGTTGACGCTTTGCCTTTGCACGCGGTGGGCGAGGTGCATCTGGGCGGGCACGACGTGGATGTCGACGATCAGGGCGCGCCGCTGCTGATCGACAGTCATGGCCGCGCCGTGGCCGATCCGGTCTGGGCTTTACTGGATTATGCGCTGGCGGGCATGGGGCCGCGCCCGCTGCTGATCGAATGGGACAATGATGTGCCGGACTGGCCCGTGCTGGCGGCCGAAGCAGACCGGGCCGTCGCCGCCCTGACCCGTGTCATGACCCGGGTCACCGCATGACCGGACTGATCGCCGATGTCCTGCCGGCGCTGCGCGATGCAACGCTGCCGGTGCCGCCGGGCCTGATCGATGGTGCGGGGCGTCCGGCCGGGCGGCGTTTCGCGGTGTATCGCAACAACGTGGCCGTGGCGCTGACGGACGCCGTAGAGGCCGGATTTCCCTGCCTGTTTCGCCTGTTGGGGGCCGAAAATTTCCGTCCGTTGGCCCGCATGTTCGTGGACCGCAACCTGCCCACATCGCCGTTGATGATGCAGTATGGCGCGGGGTTTGCCGAGTTTCTGGCCGGTTTCCCCGAACTCGACCGCTTTCCCTATCTGCCCGATGTGGCGCGGTTGGAATTGGCCCTGCGCGACAGCTATCACGCCGCCGACAGTGTGGCGATGGACGCCGAACGGCTGGCGACGGCCGACATGACCACCGTGCGTCTGGATTTTGCGCCAGCGGTGCGGCTGATCCGGTCCGATTGGCCGCTGCATGGCATCTGGTGCCACACGATGGCCGATGGCCCCGCCCCCGTGGCCCGTCCCGAAGCTGTGCTGATCACCCGCCCTGCGTTCGATCCCGTGCCACATGCGCTGACCCCCGCCGAAGCCGCGTTTGTCGCCGCCCTGCTGGCCGGGATGCCGATGGGGATGGCGTTTCAGGCTGCCGGCGACGTGGACCCTGGATTTGACCCCACCCGCCTCCTGTCGCTGTTGCTGGCAGAGGCCGCGCTGACCGGCATGAGGTGACCGATGACGCGTCTTCTGGCCTTGAACGACCGGTTTGGCGATTGGCTGGCCCGGCTGGATCCGGTTCTCCCGTTGGTTGCACGTCTGGTGTTTGCCGCCGTGCTGGCGATGTATTTCTGGGCCTCCGGCCTGACGAAACTCGATGGCTTCGGCCTGTCCACCGGGGCCTATGCGCAGGTTTTTCCGCGCGTGTTCGACGCCGTCGGTTATGATGCCAGCCAGTTGAGCCTCTATCACACCGCTGTGGTCTGGGCCGGCACGTTGGCGGAATTCATCCTGCCGGCCCTGATCGTGCTGGGTCTGTTCACCCGACTGGCCGCGCTGGGGATGATCGGTTTTATCACGCTGCAATCGCTGACCGACCTGATCGGCCACGGCGCCTTGGCGCAGGCCGAAACCTTGGGGCGCTGGTTCGACCGTGCGGCAGACGGGGTGATCCTGGATCAGCGCCTGTTGTGGGTCTTCGTGCTGCTGACCCTTGTGGTCAAGGGGAGCGGGCCCTTCGCGCTGGACCGCGTCATTCGCGCTCGTCGGTAAAGCCCAACCAAAGCGCCAAGCCCGCCGCGAGGGCGGCAAAGCCGATGGGCAGCATGGTAAAGGGCGTATAGCCCAAGCCATAGTACATGCCTACGGTACCGATCACCAAAGCAACCCCCGCGAGGCGCGGGGCACGCCAGAACGCCAAGGCCGCCAGCAGGCAGATGATGCCGCCCACGACGGCCATGGTGCGCGCCCCGTCGTCGGGCGGCGATGGCGGTGCGGTGATTTCCGGGGCCAGCGTGATCCAGTCCAGCACAAACAACGCCGATGCGATCCCGAGGAGGCCGGCAAGGCCCCCCAGCATCATGACCAGCTTTCGAAGACTGTCCATCGCGTCACCTCATGCCCAAGTCGCGCACCGCATCAGACCACCCCAGATGCAAGGCCCCATCGGCCGTTTCGATCAACGGCCGTTTCATCAGGGTCGGATGACGGCGCAACAGGTCACGCTCTGGCAGCGCGCGCTCTGCATCCGACAAGCCGCGCCATGTGGTTGACCGTCGGTTGACCAGATCCTGCGGAAAGGCCGCCAAGGCACGGTCCAGCAGATCATCGGGCAGCGGGGCGTCCCGCACATCGACAAACTCTGCGGCAGGCAAGGCGGCCAGAGCCTTGCGGCAGGTGTCACAGGTCTTGATCCCGTAGAGTTTCATCCCGAACCCGCCATTCTTTGGGCAGGCGCCGCTGTCACAGCCGCATCCCTGCCTCTGATGTGCCACTGTCGCTTGATTTTTGCAAACGCGATGCAAACGTCGGTGGCGCAAGACGATCCCGATGGCGTGCAAAGCAGCGGGAATGACCAAGACGAGGAAAGGAGACACGGATCATGCCTACCGGCACCGTGAAATGGTTCAACACCACCAAAGGTTACGGCTTCATTGCCCCGGACAACGGCGGCAAGGATGTTTTCGTCCATATATCTGCGGTTGAACGGGCTGGCCTGACCGGTTTGGCCGACAACCAGAAAATCGGGTTCGAACTGCGCGAAGGCCGCGACGGCCGCGAGATGGCGGCGGACCTGCGGCTGCTGTGATCGCAACGGCACTATCCCGGACATTTGGATCGGCATCCCGGGCCGGTTGACGCGCGCCGGGGGCTATTCCCTGAAACAGCCTTTTTCGCCGACCGGGCAGACCAGTTTGCGGCCCGCCGGACGCGCCGCATGCTTGCGGGCGGCGGGATGTGACTTGGCCTGGCTGTAGCTGATCGACTGGTTCGGTTTGCCGCAGCTGATCACACCATCGAACTGCACGGGTTGCAGGCCCGCCGGGCAGTAATTGGCCCGCGCGTGATAAGGATAAATCCTTGCATCCATCGCACTGGCCGGCACGGCGGCCAGCACGGTCAACCCAAGGCTTGCGACCACGCCAGCATTGAAACGCATGAAGGCATCCCCTCGTTCAGTTCCTTGCGACGCAGCCTGTCACGCCTGCGCAAAACCGTCAACTTCGGGGCCGCAACCAACCATTCTGGCCTGCGGGCTTGTCCGCCCGAACCCGTCGGTCCATCGCGATCAGGCCGTAGCGCCCCACCCCGTGGCCCGCAGCAAAGCCACCCCGGCCCATGCGGAAAACCCGGTCAGCACCGCGCCCCATGTCACATCCACGATCACCATCTGCCACGACCAGTCGCGCAAGGTGGCCAAGTTGGTGAATTCATAGGTGCCATAGGCCATAGCGCCCAGAATGGCCCCGCTGATCAACGCCTGCGCCGGGGCGGCGTCGCGCAGGGCCGGCAGGCTGACGAACCACAGAACGCCCGCGACATAGGCCAGATAGAACAACGCCGCCGGCCCCAGACGGGGGCTGTCCAACAGCAACGGGCCGATGTGGGTTTCGAACAGGGGCCGCATCACCCGCGTCAGCATCAGCGCGTCAAGGCCAAGGAACACCACAGCGGTGACGGCATAGAGGATCAGGATTTGGGTCATGACAGTCTCCTTTTGTCTAAGGATACGGCGCGCGGGCGGGACCGGATCATTCGCCGGCACGACAGCCACGGCTGTCAGACAAAGGTGACAGTGCGCGCCAAGGGCAAGGACCGGATGCGTTGTCCGGTGGCGGCAAAGATCGCATTGGCCAGCGCCGGCGCCGCCGGTGGCACCGGTGGTTCGCCCGCGCCCCGGATCGGGCCATCCGATTCCAGTCCCTGAACCAGAATTTCTGGACTTTGCGGCAGGCGCAGGCTGGGCAGGCTGTCGAAATTCGTCTGTTCGACGCGCCCGCCGGCATAGGTCACCTCGCCATACATCGCATGGCCCAGCCCCCAGATCACGCCACCCTGCATCTGGTTCTCGAAATTGACCGGATCGACGATGCGGCCGACCTCCAGCGCGATGCAGACGCGGTCGATGCGGATGCCGGCGGGCGTCGCCGTCACCTCGACCACCTCGGCCACCGGGACCCCGAACGACATCACGAAGGCCAGACCGCGCCCGCGCCC
>JBGSJU010000257.1:0-2650 GCA_041741655.1 Rhodobacterales bacterium | reverse complement strand
GCGGTCGGGCAACTGGGGCGGCTGGCACCCGACACAGATGCTGGGCCTGCATCTGACGGGCAAGACGGTGGGCATCGTCGGCATGGGCCGCATCGGGCAGGCCATCGCGCGCCGCGCGCATTTCGGCTTTGGCATGACGGTGCTGTATGTCAACCGGTCGGCCAAGGCGGTGGATTTTCCGGCCCGGCAGGTGGCCAGCCTGACCGAACTGGCGGCGGCGGTCGATGTGCTGGTGGTCGCCACGCCGGGCGGTGCGGAAACCCGGCATCTGATCAACGCGCCCGTCTTTGCCGCGATGCGCCCGCACGCCCGCCTGATCAATATCGCGCGCGGCGATGTGGTGGACGAAGCCGCGCTGATCGCGGCGTTGCAGGCCGGGCAGATCGGCGGCGCGGGGTTGGATGTCTATGAGCATGAACCACTGGTGCCCGATGCGCTGCGGAACCGCGACGATGTCGTGCTATTGCCGCATATGGGCACCTCGACGGCGGAAGTGCGCGACGCGATGGGCGCGATGGTGCTGGACAATATCGACGCGCATCTGGCGGGGCGGCCTCTGCCCAATCTTGTCGCATAAGTCTTGACCGCTGCCCCCACGGCAGGCGATGAGCGCATAACGCAAGGAGCCCGCCATGTATCAGCCCGTCATCACCGGAACCGGGGTATTCACCCCCGAAAACGTCATCACCAATGACGAACTGGTGGCCAGCTACAACGCGCATGCCGACCTGTGGAACGCCGAACATGCCGACGCGATTGCGGCGGGCACGCTGACGGCGAAACCGCATTCCTCGACCGAATTCATCCTGAAGGCATCGGGCATCGAACAGCGTCACGTCATGGACAAGGCTGGCGTGCTGGACCCGACCCGGATGTATCCGCGCCTGCGCGCGCGGTCCGACGACGAACCCGGGATCATGGCAGAGATTGCGCTGGACGCCTGCCGCACCGCGTTGGCGCAGGCGGGGCGCGCGGGAACTGAGGTTGATCTGGTGATCTGCGCGGCGTCGAACATCGAACGCGCCTATCCGGCGGTGGCGATCGAAATCCAGCAGTTGCTGGGCGCGGGCGGCTTTGCCTTCGACATGAACGTTGCCTGTTCCTCGGCCACATTCGGCATTCAGGCCGCCGCCGACATGATCCGGTCCGGGTCCGTGCGCCGCGCCATCGTGGTCAACCCGGAAATCACCAGCGGGCATCTGGAATGGCGCGACCGGGACTGTCATTTCATCTTTGGTGATGTGGCGACGGCGACCGTGCTGGAACGCGCGGACGACGCCAAGGGCGCGCATTTCAAGGTGATCTCCACCCGCTGCGCCACCGAATTTTCCAACAACATCCGCAACAACAACGGCTTCCTGCGTCGCACCCGCGACCAGATGGACGACCGCCGCGGCATGCAGTTCATGCAGGAAGGGCGGAAAGTGTTCAAGGAAGTGGTGCCGATGGTGTCGGCCCATATCCTGTCGCATCTGGACGACGCGGGCGTGGCCCCTGCGGACCTGAAACGGCTTTGGCTGCATCAGGCCAACAAGGGCATGAATGATTACGTCGGCCGCAAGGTGCTGGGTCGCGACCCGCACCCCGGCGAACAGCCCAACATCCTGCAGGATTATGCCAACACGTCCTCGGCCGGGTCGATCATCGCCTTTGCCAAACATTCCGCCGATCTGGCAGCAGGCGACAAGGGCGTGATCTGTTCTTTCGGCGCGGGCTATTCGGTGGGGTCGGTGCTGGTGGAACGCGCCTAGCGCAACGCCGTCTTCATCGCCGTTGCGGGAAAACAGGTGGCGGACTGACCTGTCGCCTCTTGCCAGCGACCGATGGCGCGGCGCGTCTTGAACCCGGCCAGCCCGTCGGCGCCGCCCACGTCATGGCCCATGCGTTCCAGCGCGCGCTGCATCTGCGCCACGTCCGACCGCAACAGCCCGCCGACCTGCCCCCAGCGGCCGGCGAAATCCCCCGCGCCAAAGGCGATGCGGTCGCCGACATGGCCGACGAACAGCGCGTACAGGTCGGAATTGTTGTAGGCCTTCAGCACGTAGAAATTCGGCGTCACGATGAAGGCCGGCCCATTGCGCCCGGCGGGCAGCATCAGCGACCCCTTGGCGCGCATCTCGCCCGCCGGGAACGGTTTGCCACCCACCCGCGTGATCCCCAACGCGACCCAGTCGGCGATGGGGCGCGCCTGATCCGGGCCTTCCAGCGCGCAGGAGACCGCCGCCGGCAACACCACCTCGAACCCCCAGTCGCGGGCATCGTCCCAGCCGTGATGCGCCAGATAGCCGCCGATGGAGGCCAGCGTATCGGGCACGGACCGCCAGATATCGGCCCGCCCGTCGCCATCGCCATCCACCGCATGCGCGAGGAAACTCGACGGCATGAATTGCGGCTGACCCAACGCGCCCGCCCAACTGGACCGCATCGCGCGCGGAGCGACATGTCCGGCGTCGGCGATGCGGAGCGCGGCGATCAGTTCATCGGTGAAATAGGCGCTTCGGGTGGACAGGAACCCCTTGGTGCCCAGCACGGCAAAGGCGTCATGCGGGATATCCACCCGGCCGTACCCGGATTCGCGCCCCCAGATGGCCAGCAGGATGCGGGCGGGCACGCCTGTCGCGCGTTCCACCGCCACCAGTGTCGCCGCATG
>JBGSJU010000256.1:0-5067 GCA_041741655.1 Rhodobacterales bacterium | reverse complement strand
GATCGAACGCCGTCAGCGCCGCATCGATGCCGGCCTGCCCGAACACGCGCGCCCAGAACGTCAGGTTTTCCGTCACCGTCAGCGGGGCCTTGATGCCATCCGCATGCCCGGCATAGGCCATCGCCTCGGGGTCGAGGCTGATCCGGCCCGCCACGGGCGGTTGCAACCCCGCCACCGTGCGCAACAGCGTCGTCTTGCCCGACCCGTTCGGCCCGCGCAGGATCAACGCCCGCCCGGGCCGCAACCGGAACGACACCTTGTCCAGCACGGTCACACCGCCGCGCGCCACGCTCAGATTTTCGGCCACCAGATCCATCGTCGCGGGTCTATCCCAAGGTGCGGGTCGCGGCAAATGCCAAAGCCGTGCAGCGCATGCGCCTCAGACCGGCAGGGCCGCCAGCGCCACCCGACGTCCTTCGGACACCAGCACATTGTAGGTGCGGCAGGCGGCGGGCGAATTCATCACTTCCAGTCCCAGCCCCGCCCCTTCCAGCATGCGACGCAGATCCGCGGGCGCATGGGCGATCTCGGCGCCGGTGCCAAGGAAAACCACGTCGACCTGCCCGATCAGCGCCAGCAAGGGCGCGGCATCCTGCGGCCCGGCCCAGACCTGCGCGCGTTCGGCCGTCACGATCACCGGTCCGCGCAGCACTTGCCCAGCGACGCGGAAGAACCCCGGCCCATAGCCATCGACTGGCACGGCGCCATCGAAATTCACCTCGGTCAGGTTCATCTGCGCCCCCCGGTTGCCGTGCCTCAGGTCTTGATGTCGCCAAAGCGGGTGCCGGTGGGACCGTCATCGGTGGGTTTCGACCAGTCGCGTTTCACACCCAGCATCAGCACGATATTCTTGGCGACATAGACCGACGAATAGGTGCCCACGATGATGCCCCAGGCGATGGCAAACACGAAGCCCCGGATCACGTCGCCCCCCAGCGCCAGCATGGCGATCAGCGCGACCAGCGTTGTGCCCGAGGTCATGATGGTGCGCGACAGCGTTTCGTTCACCGTCAGGTTCATCAGGTCGCGCAGCGGTGTCGCCTTGAACTTGATCAGGTTCTCGCGCAGCCGGTCAAAGATCACCACGGTGTCGTTGATCGAATAGCCGATGATCGTCAGCAACGCGGCAATCGTCGCCAGATCGAACCGGATCTGCAACGCCGCAAAGATGCCGATCGTCAGGATGACATCATGCAGCAGCGCGACCACCGCCCCGACGGCAAACTGCCATTCGAACCGCAGCCAGATATAGATCAGGATGGCCGCCATGGCCGCCACCACCGCCAGCACGGCCGTCCGGACCAATTCGCCCGATACCTTGGGCCCGACGCTTTCCACCGATGGAAAGGTGATGGCTGGATCAACCGTGCGCAACGCCGCCTCGATGCTCTGAATGGTCTCAGGCGTCACCGCTTCTTCGCCCTCCTGCGCCTGCACGCGGATCATCGCGACATGCCGGTCCGGGCCGAAGGTGGGATCGAACACTTCGGCGATCGTGACATCGCCAAGGTCCATCGGCGCCAGTGCGGCCCGATACGTGCCCACATCGATGGCCTGCGTGCTTTCGGTGCGGATCGTCGTTCCGCCGCGGAAATCGATACCGAAATTCAACCCGATCACCGCCCAGGCGACCAGCGAAAGCACCACCGCCAGCCCCGATAGGCCCAGCGTCAGCCACTGGAACCTGAAAAAGTCGATGTTCGTGTTGTCGGGAACCAGTTTCAGGCGCATCTCAGACCTCGATCGTCTTGGGGCGGCGGCGTTCGAACCATGCCACGATGATCAACCGGGTCACATAGATCGCGGTGAACACCGATGTCATGATGCCCAGCCCCAGCGTGATGGAAAATCCGCGCACCGGGCCGGACCCCAGCACGAACAGAATCGTGGCGATGATGAAGGTGGTGATGTTGGCATCGATGATCGCTGACAAGGCCCGGTCATAGCCCAGTTCGATGGCGCGCGCCGGGCCTTTCGCGGTGCGCAATTCCTCGCGGATGCGTTCGAACACCAGCACGTTGGCGTCCACCGCCATGCCGATGGTCAGCACGATCCCCGCGATCCCGGGCAAGGTCAGCGTGCCCCCGATCAGCGACAGCGCACCAAAGATCAGCGCGACGTTGATGATCAGCGCAATATTGGCGAACAGCCCGAACAGGCCATAGCTGGCCCACATGAACCCCATCACCGCGACGAAGGCGACGATCATCGCGATGCGCCCGGCCGCGATGCTGTCCGCGCCCAGTTCCGGGCCGATGGTGCGTTCTTCCAGAAATTCCAGCCCGGCAGGCAGCGCGCCCGCTCGCAACAGCACGGCCAGTTCGGTCGATTCCTCGACGGTGAAGTTGCCGGTGATGATGCCCGATCCGCCCGCGATATGCGACTGGATCACGGGGGCGGAGATCACCTCGCCGTCCAGCACGATGGCGAACGGGTTGCCGATGTTGGTGGCGGTGTAATCACCGAACCGCCGCGCACCGGACGGGTTGAACCGGAACGACACCGCAGGCTGGCTGTTCTGGTCGAACGACGGCTGCGCATCCACCAGATCCTCGCCCGTGACCACGGGGGCCTGTTCCAGAACGTAGAAGGTGCCGGCGTCATCGACAGATGGCAGCAGTTCGTTGCCCGGCCCGGGCGGCATGTCGGGATTGGTGGTGCGCGTCACCACAGGCTGGAACGTCAGTTGCGCCGTGGTGCCGATGATCGCCTTCAGTTCTGCCGCCGACCCCAACCCCGGCACCTGGATCAGGATGCGGTCGGTACCCTGACGCTGGATCGTGGGTTCGCGCGTGCCAACCTCGTCGATGCGGCGGCGAATGATTTCTAGGCTTTGCTGCACGGTGCGGTCATCTGTGGCCTGCTTTTCCGCCTCGGACAGGCGGATTACCACATCCGCGCCATCCACCGACACATCCAGATCGGACGCCCCGGCACCGGTCAGGCTGACCACGGGCCGCGCCAACCCGCGCACCAGCACCGCCGCCTGATCGGCCATGTCGGGTTTTTCGTTCAACCGCACGCGCAGTTCATCGACCGGCCCGTTTTCGGGGGTCGGTTGCAGGCGGATCGTGCCGATCGTCGCGCGTTCGTTGCGCAGCAGTTCGCGCACTTCGGGCCACATGCTTTCCAGCCGGGTTTCATAGACATCGGCCACCTTGACCTCGGCCAGCAGATGCGCGCCGCCGCGCAGGTCAAGGCCCAGATTGACCAGACCCGATGGCAGGAACGCCGGCCAGCGCGCCGCCTGTTCGGCCAGACCCGGTGCGGTCGATCCGGTCGCCAGCGCCGCGACCGCGTCATTATGCGTCTCGACGCGGCCATAAAATCCATTGGGCAGCGCCAACAGGATGCCCAGAGCGCAAACGCCCCAGATCAGCACGCGCTTCCAAAGTTCGATCTGGAGCATGATTTGCCTTTGCTCGCCCGGTTCAGGTAACGGCGCCAGATAACGCCGCCAGATAACGGCTTCAGGCCGCGGCGGGTTCGGTCTTGGACAGGACCTGCACGATGGTGGCGCGCATCACGCGGACGCGCACATTGTCGGCGATTTCCACCTCGATCTCGCCGTCATCCTTCACCTTGGATACCTTGCCGATGATGCCGCCCTGCGTCACCACCAGATCGCCACGCCGCAAGGCGGCCACCATGGCCTGATGTTCCTTCACCTTTTTCTGCTGTGGGCGGATCAACAAGAAATACATGATCGCAAAGATCAGGATCAGCGGCACGAATTGCTGGATGGCTTCCATCGGGGTCCTCGGGTCTGGAGTGGATGCGCGCCACAAGGCCCGCGAAATCTGGCCGGAACCTATGTGGACGGGCGCGCCATTGCAAGGCGTGATGCCGGATGGATCGCCGGGCGCCCGAATCACCCCTTGCGCCGATCTGCCCCGCGCCGGTCTGCCCGCCAAAGACGGACATCCCGTTGCCAGACGCAGGACGGAACAGCGTCATGACTTTTCTCGCACCGGCAGAACGACGATTTCCGAATTTTTCCGGCGATTGCCATCACGGTCCGGCTGGCCTTACATCGTTCAGAACCCAAGGGAGGACAGGACATGACCGAAAAACCCGGCTACGGCTTTGACACATTGCAGATCCACGCAGGCGCGCGGCCCGACCCGGCCACCGGCGCGCGGCAGACGCCGATCTACCAGACCACGGCCTATGTGTTCCGCGATGCCGACCACGCCGCGGCACTCTTCAACCTGCAGGAGGTGGGGTACATTTATTCCCGCCTGACCAACCCCACGGTGGCCGTGTTGCAGGAACGCATCGCGACACTGGAAGGCGGCGTGGGCGCGGTCTGCTGTTCGTCGGGGCACGCGGCACAGATCATGGCGCTGTTCCCGCTGATGGGGCCGGGGCGCAACATCGTCGCCTCCTCGCGGCTGTATGGCGGGACGATCACCCAGTTCAGCCAGACGATCCGCCGCTTCGGCTGGTCCGCGCGGTTTGTCGATACCGACGATCTGGACGCGGTGAAGGCCGCCATCGACGACGACACGCGGGCCGTGTTCTGCGAAACCATCGCCAATCCGGGCGGCTATGTCAGCGATCTGGACGCGCTGGCGCGCATCGCCTCTGATGCGGGTCTGCCGCTGATCGTCGATAACACCACCGCCACGCCCTATCTGTGCCGCCCGATCGAGCATGGCGCGACGCTGGTGGTGCATTCCACCACGAAATACCTGACCGGCAACGGCACCGTCACAGGTGGCGCGATCGTTGATTCGGGCAGCTTCGACTGGTCGGCGTCGGACAAGTTTCCCTCGCTGTCCGCGCCGGAACCGGCCTATCACGGGCTGAAATTCCACGAAACCTTCGGCAGTCTGGCGTTCACCTTTCATGGCATCGCCATCGGGTTGCGCGATCTGGGCATGACGATGAACCCGCAGGCCGCGCATTACACGCTGATGGGGGTCGAAACCCTGTCGCTGCGGATGGAACGCCATGTGCAGAACGCGATGAAGGTGGCCGCGTGGCTGGAAACCCACCCGGCGGTGGCCGCCGTCACCTATGCCGGCCTGCCGTCGTCGCCCTATGCGGCGCGGGCCGCGCGCA
>JBGSJU010000255.1:0-5517 GCA_041741655.1 Rhodobacterales bacterium | reverse complement strand
CCCCGCCGCCTATCTGTCCGAGGTGCTGGCAGGCTACCGCGGTGCGCCAGTCGCGGGCTATCTGGCGATCCGCACCGAGATTGACCCCACCCCCGCAATGGCCGAAGCGGCCGCGCATGGTCCGGTCGGTGTGCCGGTCATCCGGGGGGCCGCGCAGCCGCTGGCGTTTTCGCTCTGGGAGCCGGACATTCCGCTGATCGAGGGTCCGTTCGGCGCCCGCGTTCCCGCGGTGGAACGGCTGATGGTGCCGCAAGTGGTCATCGTGCCGCTGGTGGCGTTTGACCGGCGCGGTGGGCGGCTGGGCTATGGCGGCGGGTTCTATGACCGCACCTTGCAGGTGCTGCGCGAAAAGGGCCCGGTGCTGGCCATCGGCTTTGCCTGGGCCTTGCAGGAAGATGACGCGCTGCCGCTGGAACCCACAGATCAACCGCTGGACCTGATCGTGACGGAACAGGGCGTGATCGCGATCTGAGGCCCGTTTGCGCGTGTGGCAGGACTTGTCCCGGCCCGGAAAGCCGCTAGTGATACGCCCATGAAAATACTTTTCCTCGGCGATGTGATGGGCCGGTCGGGTCGTGCGGCGGTCACTGACCGCGTGGCGCGGCTGCGCGCGGATTGGGGCCTCGATTTCGTGGTCATCAACGGCGAAAACGCATCAGGCGGCGCGGGTCTGACCGGTGAACACGCCCGGCTGCTGCTGGATGCGGGGGCGGATTGCGTCACGCTGGGCGATCATGCGTTTGATCAGAAGGACATGGCAGGGTTCATCGAAGGCGAGACGCGGATCATCCGCCCCCTGAACTATGCCAAGGGCGCGCCGGGGCGCGGGCACCGGGTGTTTTCGGATGCGCGCGGACGCAAGGTGCTGGTGGCGCAGGTGCTGGGCAATGTGTTCATGAAACGCGCCTTTGACGATCCGTTCTCCGCCATCGACACGCCGCTGCGCACCTTTCCCCTTGGCGGGGCGGTGCAGGCGGTGATCGTGGATGTGCATTGCGAGGCGACATCGGAAAAGATGGGCATGGGCCATTGGTGCGATGGCCGCGCCAGCCTTGTCGTGGGCACGCATACCCATGTGCCAACGGCAGATGCGCAGATCCTGCCGGGCGGCACCGCCTATCTGTCGGATGCAGGGATGTGCGGCGATTACCTGTCGGTGATCGGCATGGACAAGGCCGAACCGATGCGCCGTTTCGTGACCGGCATGGCCAAGGACCGCTTTACCCCCGCCGAAGGCGACGCGACCCTGTCCGGTGTCTTTATCGAAACCGACGACCGCACCGGCCGCGCCACCCGGATCGAGATGGTCCGCCAAGGCGGCCGCCTGCCACAATCGGGCCCATTGTGACGCGCGCGCGCGGTCAGGCCGGCCTGATCGTCGCCCTGATCGTCATCGGGGTTGGCTGGGGCATCACGCAACCCCTGATGAAGATCGCGGTGTCCAGCGGGCATGGCGCCTTCGGGCTGATCTTCTGGCAGCAGGTGGTGATGGTTGCGGGGCTGGGCGCGTTGATGCTGGCGACCGGGCGCGGGTTGCCGCGCGATCCTGCGTCGCTGCGCGCCTATCTGGTGATTGCGATCATCGGCACGGTGCTGCCGAATTCCGCCAGTTACCGCGCCGCCGTGCATCTGCCGGCCGGCGTTCTGTCGATCCTGTTGTCGCTGATCCCGATGCTGGCCTTTCCCGTCGCGCTGGCGATGGGGGTGGAACGGTTCCGTCCGGTGCGGCTGTTGGGCTTGGCGGCGGGGTTGGGCGCGGTGTTGCTGTTGGTGCTGCCCGAAGCCAGCCTGCCCGACCGCGCCATGGTGCCGTGGGTCGGCGTCGCGTTGTTGGCGGGAATATCCTATGCCTTCGAGGGCAATTTCGTCGCGCGCTATGGCACGGGTCAGGCGGATGCGATCCAGACCATCTTTGGCGCGTCGCTTGCGGGAGCCATCCTTGTCTGGCCCGTGATGGCGGGCACGGGGCAGGGGATTGATCCACGCGCCGGGCTGGGCCGGCCCGAGGCGGCGCTGGTGGCGTCCTCGCTGATCCATGCGGCGGTTTATGCCGGCTATGTCTGGCTGGTGGGCCGGGCGGGATCGGTGTTTGCGGTGCAGTGCAGCTATATCGTGACCATATCGGGCGTGTTCTGGGCGATGATCCTGCTGGATGAAAGCTATTCGCCCTATATCTGGGCATCGCTGGGCCTGATGCTGGTCGGACTGGCGCTGGTGCAGCCGCGCCAGCCCGCTGCGACCGATGCGACGCTTGAAGCCGCGCCGCGCATCGGCAACAGTGCGCCCGATCATCAGACGGGGCCTTGAATGCAGTTCTTTCCGCTATCTGCCGAGGCGCAGGCCTGGACCTCGCTGGGCATTCTGGCGCTGATGCTGGTGTTTTTCCTGCGGGAACGATTTCCGACCGAGGTGGTGGCGCTGGTGGCTGCCGCCGCGATGATCGTGCTGGGCCTGTTGCCAGTGGACAAGGCGACGGCCGTGCTGTCGAATACCGCGCCATGGACCATCGCCATGATGTTCATCGTGATGGGCGCGCTGGTGCGCACTGGCGCGCTGGATGTCGTGACATCGGCGGCCGACCGGTTCGCCCGCACCCGCCCGCGCATGGCGGTAGCGGGTATTCTGGGCGGCGTGGTCCTGTCCTCGGCGATCATGAACAACACGCCCGTGGTGGTCGTGATGCTGCCTGTGATGGTGCAACTGTCGCGCACCATCGGCACGTCGGCGTCGAAACTGCTGATCCCGCTCAGCTATGCCGCGATCCTTGGCGGCACGCTGACGCTGATCGGGACATCCACCAACCTGCTGGTCGATGGCGTGGCGCGGTCGGCGGGGATGGAACCGTTCGGCATGTTCGAAATCACGCCGCTGACGTTTTTCCTTGTCTTGTTCGGCATGGGTTATCTGGCGCTGCTGGGACCGCACCTGCTGCCGGACCGGGCGAGCATGGCCACGCTGTTGTCCGACAAGAGCAAGATGAAATTCTTCACCGAGGCCGTCGTCCCGCCCGACTCCAACCTGATCGGGCGCGAAGTACTGTCGGTGCAACTGTTCAAACGCGAAGGCGTGCGGCTGATTGACGTGGTGCGCGGGGACCAGTCGCTGCGGCACAACCTGCAAGGCGTGACGTTGCAGGTGGGCGACCGGGTGGTGTTGCGCACGCAGATGACCGAACTTCTCAGCCTGCAACGCGACAAGAGCCTGAAACGCGTCGATCAGGTCAGCGCGGTCGAAACGAAAACCGTCGAGGCGCTGATCACGCCCGGCTGCAAGATGATCGGCCGCACGCTGGGCGAAATGCGCCTGCGGCGCCGGTATGGCGTCTATGTGCTGGCGGTGCACCGCCGCAGTCAGAACATCGGCCGCCAGATCGACGAGCTGGAGGTACGGGTGGGTGACACCCTGCTTCTGGAAGGCACGGCGGAAGATATCCAGCGGCTGGCCACCGACATGGAAATGGTGGACGTGTCGCATCCGTCCGCCCGCGCGTATCGCCGGGGCCATGCGCCGATCGCCATCGCCGCGCTGGTGGGCATTGTGGTGCTGGCGACCATCGGCGTGGCGGAAATCCATACGCTGGCCTTTCTGGGCGCGGCGTTGGTGCTGGTTACCGGCTGCATCGACGCGGACGAGGCGTTCTCCTTCATCGACAGCAGCCTGATGGCGTTGATCTTTTCCATGCTGGCGGTGGGGGCGGGGCTGCAACATACTGGCGCGGTGCAGCTTCTGGTCAATTCAGTGGCGCCCGGTCTGGCCGATCTGCCGCCCTATCTGGTGGTCGGTGCGGTGTTCATGTTGACCACCACGCTGACCGAACTGATTTCCAACAATGCCGTCGCGGTCATCATGACGCCGATTGTCATCGGTCTGGCGCAGACCATCGGCGTCGATCCGCGCCCCTTGGTGGTGGCGGTGATGGTGGCGGCGTCCTTTGCCTTTGCCACGCCCATCGGCTATCAGACGAACACGCTGGTTTACGGGCCGGGAGGCTACAAATTCACCGATTTCCTGCGCATCGGCATCCCGATGAACCTGATCATGGGGGTGCTGGCCTCGGTGCTGATCCCGCTGATCTGGCCCCTGTGAACACGGGGCAACGCGTCACCCTTGCCCTTTCCGCCCGCGCCGGATTATAGGAGCGCGGGCAATCAACAAGCGTCGGAGACGGGCATGGCCGGGCATTCCAAATGGGCCAACATCCAGCATCGCAAGGGCAAGCAGGACGCGCTGCGGTCCAAGCTGTTTTCCAAGCTGTCCAAGGAAATCACCGTGGCGGCGAAAATGGGCGATCCGGACCCCGACAAGAACCCGCGGCTGCGGCTGGCGGTGAAAGAAGCCCGCGCCGTGTCGATGCCGCGCGACAACATCGAACGCGCGATCAAGAAATCCAGCGTGGGCGACGCCGACGCCTATGAGGAAATACGCTACGAAGGCTACGGGCCCGGTGGCGTTGCCGTGATCGTCGAGGCAATGACCGACAACCGCAACCGCACCGCATCGAACGTGCGCTCGCTGTTCACCAAATACGGTGGAAATCTTGGGGAAACCAATTCGGTCGCCTTCATGTTCGAGAAGAAGGGCGAGATCACGTATCCCGCCAAGGTCGGCAGTTTTGACACCGTGATGGAGGCCGCCATCGAGGCCGGCGCCGAGGATGTCGAAGCCGTGGACGGCGGCGAGGATGGTGAAGACGGCTATGTGATCTGGTGCGCCGATACCGACCTGCACGAGGTGGTGTCCGTGCTGGAAACAGCATTGGGCGAATCGCAATCGACTAAATTCGTCTGGAAACCCGGCACCACGGCCCCGCTGGATCTGGAGGGGATGCAAAAGCTGATGAAGCTGATCGACGCGCTGGAAGATGACGATGACGTCCAACGCGTGACCGCCAATTTCGAAGCCTCCGACGAGGTGATGGAGCAGTTGTAGCCTGTGCGAAGGCGCGCGTGGTTTTTTCCTGCCAAAGGAAAGGCTTCTGCGCCATTGCTGCCTGGCATCGCTGCAATCTGACGGCGGATGATCGCGCCGGGCCATCTGTGGATAGATCGCGTGCGCGTGATCCGGGGTTGCTGTTGCGAATCCTGCAGTCTGGTTTCATCCCCTGATCGGGCGACATTCTTGCCAAAATCGAACAAATCATGGGCGGACGCGGGCATGTGGACAGATCCGGGGTTGCCAGCATCGTCCGGCGCGCAATCGCAATGTCCGGATCTGATCTAAAAAAGGGGGCGGCACCATATGACACCATCACTGGCGGCGGCCCTCGCCGGTTTTGGGCTGGGTCTGTCGCTGATCCTCGCCATTGGGGCGCAGAATGCCTTTGTGCTGCGGCAGGGGCTGCGGCAAAGCCATGTGCTGGCGGTGGTGCTGACCTGTGCGGTGTCCGATGCGGTGCTTATCGCGGCAGGGGTGGCGGGATTTGGCACCTTGGCGGATGCGGTGCCATGGCTGGAACCGGTGATGCGCTATGGCGGGGCTGCGTTTCTGCTGGCCTATGGCGCGCGCGCCTTTCGCGCC
>JBGSJU010000254.1:0-1670 GCA_041741655.1 Rhodobacterales bacterium | reverse complement strand
ACGGCATTCCGCGCCCGAGGAGATCGCCACCGGCACCGGCCCGACGACCGAAACGCGCACCCCGCGCGCACCATCGGAATTCGGCGCGTCGGTGTGGTTTCGCGTGTCGAAAGGCCGCCGCGACCGAGCCGAGGCGAAATGGCTGTTGCCGAAGATCTGTCAGGCCGGTGGCATCACCCGCACCGAGGTCGGCGCGATCCGCATCGGCGAGGCCGCAAGCTTCGTGCAGATCGCCGAAGGCGCGGTGAAGAAGTTTCAGGCCGAGATCGGTCGCGAGGGCCTGATCGAGGACGGGCTGTTCGCCACCCGCATGGATGGCGCCCCCAGCCCCGAGGACATCGCCTATCAACCGGCATGGAAAGCCGCGAAAGCGCCGCGTGCGCCGCGCACCGACAGCGATGGCTATGCACCGGGGGCCGAGCGCCCGGCGCCGGTCAAGGCACCTTACAAAGCCGCCGCGAAGGTCGAACGGGCGGCTGACCCCGTCTCTGAACGCCCTGTCCCTGAACGACCCGCGCCGCGTCCCGTCGAAGCCCAGGCGCCCAAGCCGAAGAAGAAATCCGCGTACGATCCGGCAGGCCCGACGGTGACAGACGCCCCGGCGAAACCTGCAAAGCCCCGTCCGCCCGCATCCAAGCCCTACGGCGCCAATCCGGGCGCGAAGCCGGGGGCCAAGCCTGCCTCGGCCGGGTTCAAATCGCACGGCGGGTCCAAGGGCAAACCGGCCAAGGCGCAGGGGTTCAAGTCGCATGCCGGGGCTGGCGCCGTGACGGCCAAACCGGCGCATCGCAAGGGCCCGAAACCGCCGAAACCCTGATCGTCAGGCTCCGATTTTCAGGCGACGATCTTCAGGCCACGATTGTCAGGCCACGATTCTCAAGCGTGCCCTTCGCTAACCAACCTCCGGGCCAGCGCCGCATAGGCATCTGCCGCCACGCCGGTTCCGGCGGCAATGGGCGTGCCCGCATCCCCGGCCAGCCGTGTATCGAGGTCGATGGGCAGGGACGCCAGCAACGGCAGACCCAGCCGTGCCGCCTCGGCGGCAACGCCGCCATGACCGAAGATCTGGCTTTCATGACCGCAGTTCGGGCAGATGAAGGTGGACATGTTCTCGATCAACCCCAGCACTGGGGTTTTCAACGTGGCGAACATGTCCAGCGCCTTGCGCGCGTCCAACAGCGCCACGTCCTGCGGCGTCGACACCACGATGGCCCCTTCCAGATCCGTGCGCTGGCACAGCGTCAGTTGCACATCACCTGTCCCCGGTGGCAGGTCCACGATCAGCACATCCAGATCGCCCCAGGCCACCTGCCCCAGCATCTGCTGCAGCGCCCCCATCAGCATCGGTCCGCGCCAGACCACCGCCTTGTCCGGGTCCAGCATCAGCCCGATCGACATCAGCGTGACGCCATGCGCGTGCAGGGGGATGATCGTCTTGCCATCCGGATCGGTGCCGGGGCGGGCGGTCGTGCCCATCATGCGGGGCTGGGACGGGCCGTAGATATCGGCGTCCAGCAACCCCACGCGCCGCCCCAACCGCGCCAACGCCACCGCCAGATTGGCGGACACCGTCGATTTGCCCACGCCGCCCTTGCCCGACCCGACCGCCAGAATGCGCGCCACGCCCGGCGGGTTCAGGGTGCCGGGTGTTGCCGTGGGATGCCCGCCGA
>JBGSJU010000253.1:0-8762 GCA_041741655.1 Rhodobacterales bacterium | reverse complement strand
TCGAGAACGCCAATATCGACGGGGTCCGGTTTGCGCTGGCCGAACCTGCGGTGCCGGGGCGGCCCCATCTGTTGCGGATCACGCTGGGCGCAGGCACGCCCGCGGGCAATCTGCGGCTGCGGCTGGGCGGGTCCGGCGTGTCACCGGGGGCCAATCAGACCACGCTGGAAAACCGCCAGATGGTGCAATGGCTGCCCGGTGCGGACGTGACGGGCGCCTATTCCTACATGGAAATCAAGCCGGATCAGGACAGCTTTGCGCAGGACATCACATCGGTCAGCGCCTATGATCTGGGCACGACCA
This sequence comes from Rhodobacterales bacterium, assembly GCA_041741655.1. Taxonomy (GTDB): domain Bacteria; phylum Pseudomonadota; class Alphaproteobacteria; order Rhodobacterales; family Rhodobacteraceae; genus UBA9554. The sequence goes on along the minus strand of JBGSJU010000253.1, from coordinate 8,459 downwards.
ATCCGTCAACGGTCGCCTGCGATGTGGTGCTGTGTCTGGGCGACAGCAACATGTCGAATTCGGTGTCGGATTTTGTCACGCAGACCAATCTGGAAACCGCGTTCGACGGGCGGGTCTGGTACATGCCCTGCCTGCGGTCCAGCCCCAGCTTTTCCAACACGATGAGCTTACGCCACATCCCCCAACCCTGCCACGAACCGGTGCAGGCGTCGGGTGGGGCATTCCGGATGTCGCCCCTGATGGCGTTCGGCGCGCGGATGGCGGGATGGTCGGCGGCGCGGGGGCGGCCATTGCTCTTGTTGTCGCTGGGCGATCCCGGGTCGGGCCTGAACGGGACGCAGGACTGGCGCAAGACCTCGGTGGTGCCAACGACGGGCGCACGGATGTATGGCGAAATGCTGGCCATGCTGGCCGCGATGCAGGCATTGGGTCCGGCGCATCAGATCGTGGGCGCGATCGTGTCGCTGGGGGCGAATGACACCACCGGCGCCGACTATTCCATCGTCTGGACGCCGCTGGCGCAGCAGTTCATCGCCGACCTGCGGGCGGAAACCGGCCTGCCAAACCTGCCGGTCTGCTGGTCCACGGTGGGGACGCACTATGAACCCATGCCGGGCGAGGATCGCGGCGCCCGCATGATCGCCGCCATCGAAAGCCTGAGCCAGACCAGCGGATCGCCCTTTTCGGTGCCGGGTGTGGTGACGGTCCGCCCGCCGGACGGCAACATGTTGAACCCGGGCGTTCCGACCGATCCGCATTTCAATGCCGCGGGCATGCAGGCCAACGGGCGGGTCATGGCGGACGGGCTGCTGAGCCTGTTGTAACGGTCCGAAAGACCCCAGTGATCCGAACCGGGCGCGATTCTCCGGGGCTCGGCCGCTTTTCCGGCGGCTGGGCCCCGCTTGCGTTTTGCCCCCCTGCGGCCCCGATCCCGGCTCTGCCGTGTGTGACGTTACGACGTGTCCACGTCACGTAACGCGACGAAATTCTGTTTTCTTTGCCCCGGAAAAAATATCACTGCACGCAGCGGCGCACATGAGCCACAGTGGTGCCGGGGGATCACGGGGAGGACGGACAGCATGCTCAAACTGCATTGCTTTGGCGAAAGCGGCAATTCCTACAAGGCGGCGCTGGCGTTGCAACTGGCCGGACTGGACTGGGAACCGGTGTTCGTCGATTTCTTTGGCGGCGCGACGCGCAGCCCGGATTACCGGTCGAAGAACGTGATGGGCGAGGCCCCGATGCTGGAAGACGGCGACGTGGTGCTGACCCAGTCGGGCGTGATCCAGATGTATGTCACCGAAAAGACCGGCAAACTCGGTGGGCGTGACGCGGCCGAAGAGCGCGAGGTCATGCGCTGGATGTTCTGGGACAATCACAAGATGTCATCTCAGGCCGGGATGCAACGGTTCCTGATGAATTTCCTGCCCGAGGCCAAGCGCCCGGCAGAGGTGATCGGCTTTACCGCTGGCCGCCTGAAGGCCGCGTTTACCACGCTGAACGCCGCGCTGGACGGGCGCGACTGGCTGGTGGGCGACGGCATCACCAATGCCGATATCGCCTGCTGTGGTTACCTGTATTACCCCGAACCTTTCGGCTTTGTTCGCGCCGACTGGCCCCATATCGACCGCTGGCTGGACCGCATCGCGGCCAAGCCCGGTTGGAAACACCCCTATGACCTGATGCCCGGCAACCCGTCGGATCGGGCAGCGTAACGGAGAGATCACCATGAACGATGCCTATATCTATGACGCCGTGCGCACCCCGCGCGGCAAGGGCCGCAGCGACGGCAGCCTGCATGAGGTCACATCGGTGCGGCTGTCCGCGCAGGTGCTGGACGCGCTGGCGGAACGCAACAATTTGGAAGGTCACGCGGTCGAGGATGTGATCTGGGGTAACGCCACGCAGGTGATGGAACAGGGCGCCTGCCTTGCCCGGTCTGCCGTCTTGGCGTCGAACCTTGACGAATCCATCCCCGGTCTGGCGATCAACCGCTTCTGCGCATCGGGCATGGAGGCGGTGAACCTTGCCGCCAACCAGATCCGCGGCGGCGCCGGCTTGGCCTATATCGCCGGCGGGGTCGAGATGATGAGCCGGGTTCCCATGGGGTCCGATGGCGCCGCCATCGCCGTCGATCCAAGTCTGGCGATGGAGACATATTTCGTCCCGCAAGGCATTTCCGCCGACCTGATCGCCACCAAATACGGCTTTACCCGCGATCAGGCCGATGCGCTGGCCGTCGAAAGCCAGAAACGCGCCAAGGCGGCCTGGGATGACAAGCGGTTCGCGAAATCCGTCATCACCGTGCGCGACATCAACGGCTTGGAAATCCTATCCTATGACGAATTCATCCGTCCGGGGACCGACATGCAGACGTTGGGCGCGCTGAAGGCGTCATTCAAGGACATGGGCGAGGTGATGCCCGGCTTCGACAAGGTCGCCCTGTTGAAGTTTCCGCAGTTCGAGCGGATCAACCACATCCACCACGCCGGCAATTCGTCCGGCATCGTCGATGGCGCGGCAGGTGTGCTGATCGGCAACAAGGAATTCGGCGAACGCATGGGCATCAAGCCGCGCGCCCGCATCCGCGCCACCGCGAAAATCGGCACCGATCCCACCATCATGCTGACCGGGCCGGTACCCGCGACGCAGAAGATCCTCGCCGACAGCGGCATCAGCATCGGCGATATCGACCTGTTCGAGGTCAACGAGGCCTTTGCCGCCGTCGTCTTGCTGTTCCAGCAGGCGTTCGATGTCGATCCCGCACTGGTCAACGTCAACGGCGGGTCCATCGCCATGGGGCACCCGCTGGGCGCCACCGGCGCGATGATCATCGGCACGCTGCTGGACGAGTTGGAACGGCAGGACAAGGAAATGGGTCTGGCCACCTTGTGCATCGCGTCCGGCATGGGTGCTGCGACCATCATCGAACGTGTGTAAGGAGACGGACCAATGACCGATTTCACCCTGACCACCGATGCCGATGGCGTTGGCACCATCATCTGGGATTGCCCCGGCAAGTCCATGAATGTCATGTCGGCGGCGGCTTTGCTGGAACTGTCCGACTGTTTCGACAAGGCTTTGGCTGATCCGGCTGTCAAAGGCATAGTGATCACTTCGGGCAAAAAGGATTTTGCCGGCGGCATGGACCTGAACGTGCTGGCGCAGATGCGCGCCGACGCCGGTGATGACCCGGCGCGCGGCTTGTTTGACGGCATCATGGCGATGCACGCGCTGCTGCGCAAAATCGAACGCGCGGGGATGGACCCGAAAACCCTGAAAGGCGCCAAACCCGTCGCCGCTGCCCTGCCCGGCACCGCGGCCGGCATCGGGTTCGAACTGCCGCTGGCCTGCCACCGCATCTTTGCGGCGGACAACCCCAAGGCCAAGATCGGCCTGCCGGAAATCATGGTCGGCATCTTCCCCGGCGCGGGCGGCACCACGCGGATGGTGCGGAAACTGGGCGCGATGATGGCGGCGCCCTTCCTGTTGGAAGGCAAGATGCTGGAGCCGAAAAAGGCCAAGGCCGCCGGCCTGATCGACGAGGTTGCGGCAGACCCCGTGGCCGCCGCGCGCGAGTGGGTGCTGAAGGCGACGGATGCCGATTGCGTCAAGGCGTGGGACAAAAAGGACTACAAGATGCCGGGCGGCACGCCCTATCATCCGGCAGGGTTCCAGACCTTTGTCGGGGCCTCTGCCATGGTCACCGGCAAGACGCTGGGCGCGTTCCCGGCCCCCAAGGCGCTGTTGTCAGCCGTCTATGAAGGCGCGATGGTGCCCTTTGATACCGCGCTGAAGATCGAGGCGCGGTGGTTCACCCATGTGCTGATGAACCCGTCATCGTCCGCGATGATCCGGTCGCTGTTCCTGAACAAGGAGGCGCTGGAAAAAGGGGCGGTGCGGCCTGCCAACGTGGATGACCAGCGGGTGGAAAAGATCGGCGTTCTGGGCGCGGGCATGATGGGCGCGGGCATCGCATTGGTCAGCGCACAGGCCGGCATCGAGGTGGTGCTGATCGATTCCACCCAAGAGGCTGCCGATCGAGGCAAGGCCTATTCCGAGACCTATGCCGACGACGGCATCAAGAAGGGGCGTTCGACCCCCGAGAAAAAGGCGGAACTGTTGTCCCGCATCCACGCCACCAGCGATTACGCCGCACTGGCGGGTTGCGACCTGATCATCGAGGCGGTGTTCGAGGATACCGCCGTCAAGGCCGAGGTGACGGCGAAAGCCGAAGCCGTGATCCCCGATACCTGCATCTATGCGTCCAATACCTCGACCCTGCCAATCTCGGACCTCGCCAAGGCATCGACCCGTCCGGGGCAGTTCATCGGCATCCACTTCTTCAGCCCGGTGGAAAAGATGAACCTTGTGGAAATCATCCGTGGCGCGGACACGGGCGATCGCGCGGTGGCCAAGGCGCTGGATTACGTCCGCCAGATCCGCAAGACACCCATCGTGGTGAACGATGCGCGGTTCTTCTATGCCAACCGCTGCATCATCCCCTACGTCAACGAAGGCGTACGGATGGTGGGCGAAGGTGTGGAACCCGCGCTGGTGGAAAACGCGGCGCGGATGCTGGGGTTCCCGGTCGGGCCGCTGCAACTGAACGATGAAACCTCGATCGATCTGGGCGTCAAGATCGCCAAGGCGACCAAGGCGGCAATGGGCAACGCCTATGACGCGGGCGCGGCGGATGACGTGCTGTTCTGGCTGTTCGATCAGGGTCGGCTGGGCCGGAAATCGAAATCCGGCTATTACGCCTATGACGACGCCGGCAAGCGCATCGGCATCTGGGAAGGGCTGCGCGACAAGTACACCAAGGCCGAACAGCCTGCGCTGATCGACGTGCAGCACCGGCTGATGTTTGCACAGGTGCTGGAAGCCGTGCGTGCCTTGGAAGACGGCGTGCTGATGGACATCCGCGAAGGCGACGTCGGCGCGGTGCTTGGCTGGGGCTTTGCGCCGTGGTCGGGCGGGCCGTTTTCATGGCTGGACATGCTGGGGGCGGAATATGCCGCCGCGCGCTGTGACGAACTGGAAGCCACCTTTGGCGCGCGGTTCAAATGCCCCGCCCTGCTGCGCGACATGGCGGACAAGGGCCAGACGTTCTACGGGCGTTTTGGCGCGAAAAAGGCGGCCTGAGGCAACGCGGGCGGGGGGCAACCCCGCCCGTCTGCCGGACTGGAGGACAGGATGCGCCCCGCAGGACGCGGCGAGTGGGACTCGCTTTACTTCACCTATCCGCAGTTTGATCCGCCCCGGGTGCGGGACGGCCTGACCGACCGCGCACATGTGGTGGTCGTGGGGGCTGGCCCCATCGGCATGACAGCAGCGTTGACACTGGCGCGGGCGGGTGTCCGCGTCGTGCTGCTGGACCGCAAGGCGACGTTCAACGACGGCTCGCGCGCCATCTGCATCGCGCGGGCGTCATTTCACATTCTGGATGCCATCGGCGCGCTGGACCCGTTTCTGGATCATGCCTTGGGATGGACCACCGGGCGCACGTTTCATCGCGGGCGGCAGATCCTGGAATTTCACATGCCGGACGGACCCGATGAGCGGTTCCGCCCGATGTACAACCTGCAACAGCAATATATCGAACAATTCCTGTGGGATGCGGTGGCCCGCCAGCCCCTGATTGACACACGCTGGCAATCCGAGGTGACGGCGTTCCGGCAGGATGATGCGGGCGCAGTGCTGACGGTGCGCGATCCGCAGGGCGGCTATGACCTGCCCTGCGACTGGGTGCTGGCGGCAGATGGCGCGCGCAGCGCCTTGCGCGGCATGCTGGGCCTGCGCCTGAAGGGCGCGAATTACGAAGGCCGCTATGTCATCGCCGATGTGCGGATGGCGCATGATTACCCCACCATCCGCCGCGCGCTGTTCGATCCGCCGTCGCGGCGGGGCGGCACCGTGCTGATCCACCGCCAGCCGCAGGACATTTGGCGCATCGACTATCAGTTGCGCGCGGATGAGACGACCGACGCCGCGATGGACGAGGCCGAGGTGCGCCGGTCGGTCGCCGCCGTGCTGCGTGACATTGGCCATGACGGGCCGTGGGATCTGGAATGGTGGTCGGTCTATGCCGCCAATACGCTGGCACTCGATGATTACCGCGCGGGCCGCGTGTTTTTCATCGGCGACAGCGCGCATATCGTGCCGATCTTTGGCGTGCGCGGCCTGAACAACGGGCTGGCGGATGCGCAGAACATCGGCTGGAAACTGGGCCATGTGCTGACCGGCAAGGCCCGCGCGGCGATTCTGGACAGCTACAGCCCGGAACGGCGCGGCGCGACTTTGGATGTGTTCGCCAACGCCACCAAAAGCACCCGGTTCATGACGCCGCCCAGCCATGGCTGGACCCGGATGCGCGACGCGGCGCTGTCGCTGGCACATCGCGCGGACTGGGCCGGCCAGCTTGCCAATCCGCGCCAGATGACGCCATATACCTATGCCGACAGCCCGTTGACCCTGCCCGATGATCCGGCCTTTGCCACCGGACCGCAGCCCGGCGCGCTGACCGCCGATCCGGTGCTGCCCGATGGCCGCCACCTGTCGCAACATCTGGCGGGTGTGGTCATTCTGGCCTTTGGCGGTGCCGATGTGCCGCCGGATGCGCGGGTCCTGACACTGCCGGCGACCGGACCGGTGGCGGACGCCTTTGGCGCAGCCGATGGCACCGCCTATGTTCTGCGTCCCGACCGCCACGTCGCGGCGCGGTTTTACCGTGCCACCGCCGCCGACATCACCCGCGCGCTGGCGCGTCTGGCAGGAGATTTCACATGACACCCGAGACCACCGAGGCGCTGTATGACATGATCGCGACCGCCATCGACACGGCCGTGGAAAACGCCGGGCCAGACGCCGAGGCGCTGTTTCTGGCCAAACTGGCCCTTGCTCTGGCGCGGGAACTGGATGACCCCGACCGGGTTGCCGCGTTGGTCGAACTGGCGCTGTGCGATCTGGTGATCGCGGATATCTAGGATCAGGCCGCCGCGACGTTGGCCGGCAGGCTTGTCGGCGTGGCGCCATATTCCAGCGCCACGGCGCGCGCGATGCGGGTGGCGACCGGGGCAGGCACCAGATTGTAGGTTCGGCGTTCTACCGGGCGGAACATGTCCAGCACCAGATCAACCGCAGACGGACAATGCAGCAGCACGCCGGCATTGGTGAACACCATCTGTTCATCATCGAAATACAGCGTCACGATCACGATCTCGCCGTTCGGAATGACGCGTTCGATGCCCAACAGCCCTTCCAGCGTGGACGCGGGGATCGCCGCAAAGGCATCGCCAACCAATGCTTCCGCAGCGTCGCTTTCGATGACCACGGCCTGATCGGGCAGCAGCCAAAGCGCGGTGCGATTGCCCAAAGCGTTGACCGGCACGCACAGCGGCAGGTGCTTGCGCAGGCAGCGCGTCAGACGGGTACGACGGATGCGGGTCACACGCTGCAAACCATCGTCAAAGGTCAGTACCTCGTCGCCTTCGCTGATGGCCTCGACGGCGCGCCAGCCCTGCCGGGTCGCCACCCGGGTGCCCGACACCAGACCCGAAGTTTCGACGCAAGCACCATCTGCGGCAGAGGTCAGGTCGGCCATGCGGGCAGTCGATTGCGTCGTTACGTGATCGCGTCCAAACATACTGTTCTTCCCCTCGATCTGGCCGGGCCTGCGGCGCCGGTGTGGTTTTCACCGGTCCAGATGAGGTGATTTCCGCGACGGGGATTGGTCGGGAAAATGGTTTGATTTGGGCAAAGTCGCCGTCTTGTGGACAATCCACCGCCACAGACGCGACCGTTTCGCCAAAGGCGTCACATTCTGGCAGGCCAAAGGCAGGCTACAGGCGATCCGCGCCTTAATCCGGATCAAAGCGATAGCCGAATCGGGCGATATCCTCGGCGCAGGCCGCGGCAACGGCTTCGGCTGTTGCGGCATCATGATACGCGCGCCAATCCGCCGCCCGGTCCGACGCGTTGGCGCGCGGCAGGTCGAACCGGAACCCCAGATGATCAAAGAACGGCTGCGCGTCCGTAGCGAAATGTTCCAGCCGGAGATACAGCGCCCGCCCCTTGGACCCGGTCGCATCGGTCAGATACCGCCGCGCAGGCCAGGCGGCAAAGGCGGCGCGGGTTTCGGGATGCGTGACAAAGCCGGTGAAATCCGTGGATTTGGCTAGTGCCACCTGTGGATGCGCGAATCGCTGCGCCCGGAGCCAGTGATAATAGCTGACCGCGCGATCCCAAGGATTGCGCACCAGCGTGACGCGCAGCGCGCCTGCGATCAGGTCATCGGGCACCACGCCTGCGATATCGGCCAGCGTGGAATGTTTCCACAGCCGCCCCGGCGACGGCGGCAATTCCTGCCAGCGCGCGCGCCGCTTGCGTGCTTTCGGCGTGTCGCCCAGCATCAGGTCATCGGCCATCGCGCGCGCCTCCAGCGCCAGCGCCAGCGCGGT
>JBGSJU010000252.1:0-1591 GCA_041741655.1 Rhodobacterales bacterium | reverse complement strand
CGCCAGGTCGGCTGGCACCTCGAAGGGTGCCGCGTCCCAGCCCCATGCGGCCTTGGCCGCCGCGTTCTGGCCCTTGTCGGTCAATGCGCCATGGCCCTTGGACGTGTCCTGCGCGGCATGCCCCAGCGCGATATGGGTCTTGCAGGCGATCATCGTCGGCAGGCTTTGTGCCTTGGCCGCCCGGATCGCGGCATCAATCGCCACCGGGTCATGCCCGTCGATCGCGATCACGTTCCAGCCCGAAGCGCGGAACCGCGCCGCCTGATCGGTGCGGTCGGACAGATCGACCTTGCCATCGATGGTGATGCCGTTGTCATCCCAAAACAGGATCAGGCGGCCCAGTTGATGGCGACCGGCCAGCGCGATCGCCTCGTGGCTGACGCCCTCCATCAGGCAGCCGTCGCCGGCGATGACATAGGTGTGGTGGTCGATCAGCCTGGCCCCGTGCCGGGCGCGCAGGATTTCCTCGGCCATCGCCATGCCGACGGCGGTGGCGATCCCCTGACCCAGCGGGCCGGTGGTGGTTTCAATCCCGGCGGAATGGCCATATTCCGGGTGACCCGCCGTGCGTGAACCCCATTGGCGGAAATTGCGGATCTCGGCCATGGTCATGTCGGCATAGCCGGTCAGATGCAGCAATGCATAAAGCAGCATCGACCCATGCCCCGCCGACAGCACGAACCGGTCGCGGTCGGGCCAATGCGGCGCGCTGGCGTCGAACTTGAGATGCCGCGTGAACAGGACGGTCGCCACATCGGCCATGCCGATCGGCATGCCGGAATGGCCGGAATTTGCCGCCGCGACCGCATCAAGCGTCAGCGCGCGGATGGCAGCGGCCATCCGCCAATGTTCGGGATGGGCAGACCGAAGGGCGGTGATATCCACGGCAGGTTCCTTTATACGCAGGTCAGGTTGCGTCGGGTGTGCCACCCGGTTCGGCCAATATCAAGCCGGGCGCGGCGTCTTTGACGCGGTTGGCCAAGTCTCCGGGCCCATCCCTGCCTGAGCGGGCCTGTGCAGTTCGCCGGCGGGGCCGGGGTGCCGCCAAGACTTGACCCGGTGCGCGAGTTCGGATTGATTCCGGCGGGCGGACCGGAAAACGCGGTCGGCACGGCACCGGGAAGGACAGCAGCATGAGTGATCAAGACGAACTGGCCGATTTGGCAGGGCGGCTGGCGGCGGCGCTGGGGCGGATCGGCACTGCGCTTGACGGCCTTTCACGCCCTGCGCCGCAGCCAGAGCCCGTTGGTGATGCACAGGGCGATGCAACGGACAGCCGTGATCCGGCGTCCGATGCGGCGCCGGCGACACCCGTGATCGCCCCCTTGGCCGGAACGTTGGGCGCGGACGCCACCGCTTTGGCCGACGCCACCGCGGAAATCGCCCGGTTACAGGCCGCACTCGATGATGAACGGATCGTGACGTCCCAACTGGAAGAACGCATCCGCCGCATGAAGGCGCGCGGGATGGATGGTGATGCCACCCTGCGCGGCGAACGCGACGAGGCGCGCGCGGCTTTGGCGCAGATGGACGCCGATCTGCAGACGCTGCGGTGCGCCAATGACGATCTGCGCGCCACGGCGGCGGGATC
>JBGSJU010000251.1:0-2439 GCA_041741655.1 Rhodobacterales bacterium | reverse complement strand
TTGCAGTTCCAGCGCCGCGCGATGCAGGAACGCCGCCGCATCGGCCGGGATCACGCCCAGTTCGCCCTGCACCTGCGCCAAGGCGCCTTCGACCAGCATCATCGCCCGCACCTCAGCGCTGTCCGAAAACAACCGCCCCGCATCCCCGGTGGGCAGCAGGCGGGCATAAAGCGCCGAATCGAACAGCGAGGCAGCCATGGGTCAGAAACCTTTCACGAAACGGTCGATATGGCCGGCCAGAACGCCCGGCGCCGCAAAGAACGGGCTGTGCGATGTCGCCATGTCCACGACGCTGTCCGCAGGCCAGCCCGCGGTCATCGTGGCCTGAAACTCGGGCGGGATGGTGCGGTCATCGCTGCAGCGGACATAGGCGCGCGGGACCGAGGCCAGCCCCTCGGTCAGCGTCACGGGCACCGACGTCGGTGCAACCGCCTGCACGCACAGGCGGTCCATCGCAAAGGCCACGGTTTCCGGCGGGCAGTCGTGATAGAACAGATCGGGGATCATGGCCGGATCGGCGGTCCAGCCCAGCCGGTCCTCGGTCATCCGGATCGCAGGCAGCAGCGGCTGGCGCGGCGCGCGCATCCGCATCTGCGCCAGACTGTGATCGGGCCACGGCACATACGCGCAGACATAGACCAGCCCCGCGACCCGGTCGGGAGCCATCGCGGCGGCGGCGGTGATCGGATAGCCGCCCATGGAATGGCCGACCAGAACCGTCTTTCCGGCGTTCTGGGGCCCCAGCGCGCCCAGCACGGCATCTCGATATTTGTCCAGCGTCACTGCGGCATAGGGCGTCGTGTCAGCGCCGTGGCCGGGCAAATCGATGGCGCGCGCGCTGTGCCCCAGCGCGGCCAGCGCCGGGATCACGTCACGCCAGCACCACGCACCATGTGCCGCACCGTGGATCAACAGGATATCGGCCATGTGTGCGCCCTCCATCAGTTTGTCCGGTGCTTTCGGGTTTTCCTAGCACGTTCCGCGAACCGGCGGCCAGATGTGCTGACCTGTCCGCGTATGTGGGCATCGCGCCCGTCAGGCGTCGCAGTCAGGCGTTGCTGTCAGGCGTGCCCGGCCGCGGTGGACAGGCTCAGGGCCGACACCCCCAGCAGTTTCAGCGCGGCCTGCCATTTTCTGGCATTGTCGGGCGCAAAGATCAGATCTTCCTCCGGATCCACCGTCAGCCAGCCGTTGCGGGATATCTCGGCGGCCAACTGGCCCGGCCCCCATCCGGCATAGCCCAGCATCATCAGACAGCGTTGCGGCCCGGCCCCGGCGGCCAGCGCTTTCAGGATGTCGATCGTGGCGGTCATGCCGAACCTGTCCTGCACCACCACCGTGTTGCGCGGGCTGCGATAATCCAGCGAATGCAGCACAAACCCGCGCCCCGGTTCCACCGGGCCACCGAAATGCACCGGCAGATCGGGCGAATCAAGCCCCGGCGGTACGTTCACCTGACGCAGCAGGTCGGCCAGCCGCAGTTCCGGCAGCGGCTTGTTCACGATCAGACCCATGGTGCGGTCAGGCCCATGCGCGCACAGGAAAATGACCGCGCCGTCGAACCGCGGATCGCTCATTCCCGGCATCGCAATCAGGGCCTTGCCTGTCAGATCCATCACTCGCTCCTCCGCAGATTGCGTCAGCCTAGGCATGCGCACCGATCTGCACAATGTGGCGTTGCGGGTTTTCCACAGCAAGAGGCGCGCGACCCTGCGACCCGCCTGATCGGTGACAAACCATGACAGGATTGAAACAATTCCGACCCGCCCGCACCGATCCACCGATAGGCCCGCAAGCCCCGGCTGCGTACCGCACCGTGACCTGCGCGGGTGCCCTGACCCCGCGCGGTGGACCTGCGACTTGCGCGTCACTGAAACGCGCCATCGCCGAGACGTGACTTTGCATTTCACCCGCGCTGTTTCATGACGGTCGCATGAAATCTGCATGGACATTCGCGGCGCTGGTGCCGTTGCTGCTGTTGCCACTTGCCGCGCCTGCGGGCGAGATGGTCGAGGTGTCGGTCGTCAACGGCTGGCGGGACGCCGAAGGCCGCCATATCGCGGGCCTGTCGATCCGTCTGGCACCGGGGTGGAAAACCTATTGGCGCAGCCCCGGCGATGCCGGCATCCCGCCGCGCTTCGACTGGGCTGGATCCAACAATCTGACCGATGCCAGTGTCAGTTGGCCTGTGCCCGAGACATTCGATATCAATGGCATGACCAGCGTGGGCTATACCAGTGATGTGATCCTGCCGCTGGTTTTGACGCCCGCGCGGGCCGATGCCGCGATCGGGCTGGATGTGCATGTGACCATGGGCGTCTGCGAAACGATCTGCGTCCCGGTCGAAACCCGCATCCGCATCGAATTGCCAGCCGCAGCCGCGCCCGCCCGGACCACGGCCCTGACAACCGCGCTGACGGACTTGCCGGAAACAGCCGC
>JBGSJU010000250.1:0-8246 GCA_041741655.1 Rhodobacterales bacterium | reverse complement strand
CAGCGTCAGGGCGACGCGGCCCTGTTCGCCCAGACCCTTCAGCACCACGGCCATGGCGAACGCGCCCGCCTGCGCCGCGCTGACCCCGCCATCGGCCAGCCCCTGCGCGAACCAGCGCAATTCGTCCTGCGACGGCATCTGCCCGTCGCGAAGCCGGGTCAGGATGCTGCGCGCGTCCATCAGGCGCGGTCCATCTGCGACAGGTCGAAGGCGCCGGGCAGCATGTCGCCCACCGTGGTCTGGCGCGTCAGCCCGTCCGTGGTGGCCAAAGTCACCGGCACATCGGCGGCGGCGAATTCCGCCAGTTTCTGCCGGCAGCCACCACAGGGCGTCACGGGCACCGGGCTGTCGGCGATCACGCAGACCTCGGCGATGACCGTCTCACCGGCGGCGACCATGGCGGCAATCGCGCCGGCTTCGGCACAGGTGCCTTCGGGATAGGCGACGTTTTCGACGTTGCAGCCGACATGCACCGCGCCGGACGCCCCCCGGATCGCCGCGCCGACCTTGAAACGGGAATAGGGCACATAGGCGTTTTCGCGCACCGCGCGGGCGGCATCCAGCAAACTCATGACGCATCCTCTGTTGTCGCAACACGGCCCGGCAGGGCCACTTCCAGCAGTTCCAGATCGGGCGACGGGTCTGTATAGCGCAGCCGCAGACCGGGCGGAATGACAAAGGCATCGCCCTGTTCCACCGCCATGTCGGGATGACCGTCAGCCTGCAACAGCATCCCGCCTGTAATTACATAGGTGAACAGGATATCGCCGGTATGCTGGTGCCAGCGCGGAGCAGTCCCGTCGGGACGCATATCGGGGCGCACCACCAGCACGCCCGCCACGCCCTGCGTATTGGCGGCAATCGTGGTGTCGCGAGCCGTGAAACCGGTCAGGCGATGCGGCTGCCATACGGCCCCGTCCGGCGTGTTCCAGACGAACCGCTGCCCGTCCCATTCCCGGTCCGGGCGCAGATGCGGGGTGGGCAGGGTCATGGCATGGTCAATCTCGGTCACATGGTCGGCTGGAACGCCGATCTCGATCACCTCGATCCCGTCGGACGCGTGCAGCACGCGGTGCCGGATCTGCGGCGGCTGGATGAAACAGGCCCCCGGCGTCAGACGGATCGGCGGACCCTGATCCTCGTAGACCACATCCACCCAACCCGCGATGCAGAAGATCAATTGAAACCCGATGCGGTGGAAATGAACCTGATCCGGCACCGGGCCGCCATCGGGGATGCGGATATGCGACGCGATCATCGCGCCGCCCAGCCGGTCGGGCACCAGATCGCGGTACATCATGCCCGCGCGACCCACGACCCATGGCGCGCCATCCTTCAACCGCCGCACCGCATAGCTGTGCAGGGTCGGTGGCACGACCATCGGCGGGGCAATGTCATCGATTTCCACCCGCGTGCCATTCGGGGCCGTCAACCGACGGGCCCCGCCGGCGAAACCTGCGGGATCATCGGTCAGAATGCGCAACATTGCGGGGGGTTCGGTCGCGTGGCGGTCCAGCCGCAGATGCAACCCGTGCCCGGACACCAACGCCACGGCCGGATCGTCGGCCGGCCAGATCGCATCCATCCGCATGCCCAGACCATCGGTGAAAAACGCGATATCAGCGCGCAGGTCCTGCGTTGGCAGAACAATTTCGGCGCGGATGGTTGTGTGTGGTGAAAGGTGCGTTTCGGTGCGCGTATCTGGCATGGCTGTCCCCGGTCAGGCATCAAGCGTGGCGCGAGCGCGCCGGAAATGCAAGCACGGCGACACGCCGGAAAGCTTGGCGGCAAAACCTGTCTTTCCCGCGCGACATGGATGGTTTAGCATTAAACTAATCTTGCAGGAGGCCCGCCATGACCGATCACCCAAGTGACAGCCATAAAGACGGCCTGCGGCACGCGGCGCTGGACTATCACGAATTTCCCCGGCCCGGAAAACTGGAAATCCGCGCCACCAAACCCTTGGCCAACGGCCGCGATCTGTCCCGCGCCTACAGCCCCGGCGTGGCCGAAGCCTGCCTTGAAATCCAGGCCGATCCCAGCACCGCCGCGCGCTATACCACCCGGGGCAATCTGGTCGCGGTGGTCACGAATGGCACCGCTGTGCTGGGCCTTGGCAATATCGGCGCACTGGCCTCGAAGCCGGTAATGGAAGGCAAGGCGGTCCTGTTCAAGAAATTCGCCGGCATCGACTGTTTCGACATCGAACTGAACGAACCCGACCCGGTGCGACTGGCCGAAATCGTCTGTGCGCTGGAACCCACCTTTGGCGCGATCAACCTTGAGGATATCAAGGCGCCTGACTGTTTCACCGTCGAACGCATCTGCCGCGAACGGATGCACATCCCCGTGTTCCATGACGATCAGCACGGCACGGCGATTGTCGTCGGCGCGGCGGCGACCAATGCGCTGCACGTGGCGGGCAAGCGGTTTGACAAGATCAAGATCGTGTCCACCGGAGGCGGGGCGGCGGGCATCGCCTGCCTGAACATGCTGCTGAAACTGGGCGTGCGGCGGGAAAACGTCTGGCTGTGCGACATTCACGGGCTGGTGCATGTGGGCCGCGAACAGGACATGAACCCGGAAAAAGCCGCCTATGCACAGGCAAGCGGCCTGCGCACACTGGATCAGGTGATCGATGGCGCCGACCTGTTTCTGGGCCTGTCCGGGCCGCGTGTTCTGACGCCAGAGATGGTGGCCCGCATGGCACCCCGCCCGATCATCTTTGCGTTGGCCAATCCCACGCCGGAAATCCTGCCCGAGGACGCCCGCGCCGCCGCACCGGATGCCATCATCGCGACAGGGCGCAGCGATTATCCCAATCAGGTCAACAACGTGCTGTGTTTCCCGTTCATCTTTCGCGGTGCGCTGGATGTGGGCGCGACCGAGATCAACGACGCCATGCAACTGGCCTGCATCGACGGTATCGCCGCGCTGGCCCGCGCCACCACCAGCGCCGAGGCGGCCGCCGCCTATCGCGGCGAAAGCCTGACCTTTGGCGCGGATTACCTGATCCCGAAACCGTTCGATCCGCGCCTGATCGGCGTCGTCGCCTCTGCGGTGGCGCAGGCGGCGATGGACACGGGCGTTGCCACAAGGCCCATCAGCGATATGGACGCCTACCGGCAGAAACTGGCGGGGTCAGTGTTCAAATCCGCGCTGTTGATGCGCCCGGTGTTTCAGGCCGCCGCCACCGCCAGCCGCAAGATCGTGTTCGCCGAAGGCGAGGACGAACGCGTGCTGCGCGCCGCGCAGGCCATTCTGGAAGAAACCACCGAACAGCCCATCCTGATCGGCCGCCCCGATGTGATCGAAGCGCGTTGCGACCGTCACGGGCTGACCATCCGGCCTGCCCGCGATTTCCAGATCGTGAACCCGGAGAACGATCCGCGGTACCGCGATTACTGGGGCACCTATCACCAGATCATGGCGCGGCGCGGCGTGACGCCCGATCTGGCGCGCGCGATCATGCGGACCAATTCCACCGCCATCGGTGCCGTGATGGTGCATCGTGGCGAGGCCGACAGCCTGATCTGTGGCACCTTTGGCGAATACCGCTGGCATTTGAACTATGTCACGCAGGTGCTGGGCACGGATGACTTGCAACCGCATGGCGCGCTGTCGCTGATGATCCTGGAAGATGGCCCGCTTTTCATCGCCGACACGCAAGTGCGCGTCACGCCCAGCCCGTCCGAGATCGCCGAAACCGCCATCGGCGCGGCGCGGCATGTGCGCCGGTTCGGGCTGGTGCCGCAGGTCGCGCTGTGTGCGCAATCGCAGTTCGGCAACATGACGGGCGGCACCGGCGAAACCCTGCGCGCCGCGCTGGACATCCTTGACCGCGAACCGCGCGATTTCGCCTATGAGGGCGAGATGAATATCGACACCGCGCTGGACCCCGAGTTGCGCGCCCGGCTGTTGCCTGACAACCGTTTGACCGGCCCGGCGAATGTGCTGATCTTTGCCCATGCCGATGCCGCGTCCGGCGTGCGCAACATCCTGAAGATGAAGGCCGGCGGGCTGGAGGTTGGCCCGATCCTGATGGGCATGGGCAACCGCGCCCATATCGTCAGCCCGTCGATCACCGCGCGGGGCCTCTTGAACATGGCCGCCATCGCGGGCACGCCGGTGTCGCAATACGGCTGACGGCGCGGGCCGGCGCGCAACCGGTCAACGGTTCAGGATGGCGGGGTCGATATCCTTGACAGTCGGCCATTTGGCGTTCGCCTCGGAAATCTCGCGCGCGGTGTCTTGGTTCCACAGCCGCCCGACGCGGCGCGACAGGTTCACATACAGCTTGTCATCGACGATGGTCCACACATTCGGGTCGCCATCCACCTTGACCCCACGCGCCAGACCATAGGCGCAATAGCCGCCATACTGCGGCACATAGCGGTCGGGATTGGCGACGAACAGCGCCTTGTTCTGTTCCGAGGCAAACCGATAGACCGCCCCGTTGTGCAAGGCGGTAATCTCGACCTCGCCTGTCACGGGTTCGCCCTGCACGAAATACGACACCGGATCGACACCGCGCAGCGCCAGATCGGTCGAGGTTACATTGACGTCAAATCCTTCGGCGTGCACCTGCGACGCCAGCATCGGCGTGGACAGGACGGCAACCGCGGACAGCGCAACCAGCGTGCGCACAAGGAAAGGGGCCATGGTGGTCTCCGAAAGGGTGAAGGCGGCAGAACGTTGCGTCAGACTGGTGTTGTGCCGGCGCGATACGGTCGGCAGCCGCGGCCATCTGTCGCGATCACGCTAGCCGCACGGCAGCCGGTCCGGCAAATCACCCTGTGTCACGCTGTCGGCAGCCGATGTGCATGGCGCGTGAGCGGGTTGAAACAATCCGGTTTTGCAAACTGGCCCGGAATTTCGGGGCAACATACAATAACAAGGATGATTTGCAAAAATTTGCAATTTTTGGGCAACTACTCTGCAAATATTTCGTCGCTAGCCGCCTTTGACATGCAGTAACCCGCTTGCCCCAAGGGCAGGCCCGGGACTATCCCGTTGCAACGGACGGAGGAGAACATCATGACCACCTATGCCGAGGTTTACGCGGGCTGGAAAGCCGATCCCGAAGGATTCTGGACCGCCGCCGCGTCGCAGATCCACTGGCATCGGCCACCCTCGCGCGCCCTGTTCGATCGGGGCGATGACCTGTACGAATGGTATGCCGACGGGCTGACCAACACCTGTTACAATGCGGTGGACCGCCATGTGGTGGCCGGGCGCGGCGATCAGGTCGCCATCATCCACGACAGCCCGATCACCGGCGTGACCCGCAAGATCACCTATGCCCAGCTGCAAAGCCGCGTTGCATCCCTTGCCGGTGCGTTGCAGGCGCGCGGCATCACCAAGGGCGACCGCGTCATCATCTACATGCCGATGATCCCCGAGGCGCTGGAGGCGATGCTGGCCTGCGCCCGCATCGGCGCGATCCATTCGGTGGTGTTCGGCGGCTTTGCCGCGCATGAACTGGCGGTGCGGATCGATGACGCACAGCCCAAGGCGATCATCGCCGCGTCCTGCGGGTTGGAACCGGGCCGGGTGGTGCATTACAAGCCGCTGCTGGACAGCGCCATCGATCAGGCCACGCACAAGCCCGCCTTTACCGTGGTGTTCCAGCGCGAACAGGAACCCTGTCACCTGATCCCGGGCCGCGATCTGGGCTGGTTCGATTTTCAGGCCGAGGCCGAACCCGCCGATTGTGTCTGGGTCGAAGGCAATCATCCGGCCTATATCCTTTATACCTCGGGCACGACGGGACAGCCAAAGGGCGTGGTACGCCCGACGGCCGGGCATCTGGTGGCCCTGAACTGGTCGATGAAAAATATCTACAACGTCGATCCGGGCGACGTGTTCTGGGCCGCGTCGGATGTGGGGTGGGTCGTGGGGCACAGCTATATCTGCTACGGTCCGCTGATCCACGGCAACACCACCGTGGTGTTCGAAGGCAAGCCGATCGGCACGCCGGACGCCGGCACCTTCTGGCGCGTCATTTCGGAACATAACGTGCGGTCGTTCTTCACCGCCCCGACCGCCTTCCGCGCGATCAAGCGCGAAGATCCAAAGGGCGAATACCGCGCCAAATACGACCTGTCCTGCCTGCGCGCGTTATATCTGGCCGGCGAACGGGCGGATTCGGATACCATCGTCTGGGCGCAGAAAATCCTTGGCGTGCCGGTCTATGACCACTGGTGGCAGACCGAAACCGGCTGGACCATCGCCGGCAACCCGGCGGGGATCGAGGCGCTGCCGGTGAAACTGGGCTCTCCGACCGTGCCGATGCCGGGCTACGACGTGCAGGTGCTGGATGAGGCCGGTCATCCGGTGGCGCCGAACACGCTGGGCGCGATCGCGATCCGTCTGCCGCTGCCGCCCGGCACTCTGCCGACGCTGTGGAACGCGACCGACCGGTTCAAGAAAAGCTATCTGGCGCATTTCCCCGGGTTTTACGAGACAGGCGATGCCGGTATGATCGACGAGGATGGTTATTTGTATATCATGGCGCGCACCGATGACGTCATCAACGTCGCCGGGCACCGCCTGTCCACCGGCGCGATGGAAGAGGTGCTGGCGTCGCACCCCGATGTGGCCGAATGCGCGGTGATCGGCGCGGGGGACGAATTGAAGGGGCAGGTGCCGGTCGGGTTCCTGTGCCTGACCAAGGGCGTCAACCGGCCGCATGACGTGATCGTCAAGGAATGCGTCACCCTGATGCGCGACCAGATCGGCCCTGTCGCCGATTTCAAGCGCGCCGTGGTGGTGGACCGCCTGCCCAAGACGCGGTCGGGCAAGATCCTGCGCGCCACGATGGTCAAGATTGCGGATAGCCAGCCCTTCAAGCTGCCCGCGACGATCGATGATCCGGCGGTGCTGGACGAGATCCGGACCGCCTTGCAGACCATCGGCTACGCCAAGGGGTGACATTGGGTCAGGGCTGGCCCGATCCCGGCCTTTGGGGGGGCCAGGCCCCCTCCGGGGTATTTTCGAACCGAAGAAGCATATATCCGTTTACCCGGCGACACCGTGGGCTATCTATGCAACCATGAAACATCTGCTCGCCCTGTTGTGCCTGCTGCCCGGCCTTGCCTTTGCGGAGGGTCTGATGATCGACGATTTCCGTGACCCGGCGCGCTGGCGGTTCTTTACCGATCAGGTCATGGGCGGCGTTTCGACCGGCAATGTGCAGGTGGCGGACGGCGTCATGCGCCTGACCGGGGATGTCAGCACCGCCAATCGCGGCGGGTTCATTCAGGCGCGGATCGATCTGCCGGATGGGTTGGCGGCGAATGCGACGGCATTTGTCCTGACCGTGCGCGGCAATGGCCAAGGCTATTTCCTGCATGTCCGCACCAAGGGATCGATGCTGCCATGGCAGTATTATCAGGCGCCCTTCGGCACTGGCGCCGACTGGACCGAGGTGCGGGTACCGCTTGCCGATTTCCGCCCGTCGGGCGCCTTGTTGCGCGACGTGCCGCGGCCGCAGGATATCCGGTCTGTTGCGGTGGTGGCCTATGGCCGCGATTATCGCGCCGATGTCGAATTGCGCCGCCTGACCGTGGAATGACCGGAATTACCCGTCCCCTCTTGGCGGGGCGGCGCGTTCAGGTCTAGGCTGCGGGGTGATCAAGGAGCGTCCCGCATGACCGACCGCCCGACATGGCAGATGACCGCAACAGAAATTTCCGAACGTATCCGAACGGGCGCGTTGACCGCCGAAACAGCGGTCGGTGCGGCGGTGGACCGGATGCGCGCGGTGAACCCTGCACTGAACGCCGTCGTGGTCGATCTGGGCAATGAGGCGCTGGATCGGGCGCGGGAGCTGGATGATGCGGTCGCCGCAGGGGCCGCGCCTGGTCCGCTGCACGGGGTGGCGGTGACGATCAAGATCAACGTCGATCAGGCGGGGCAGGCAACCAGCAACGGCGTGCCGGCGTTCAAGGACATGATCGCGCCCGGGGATGCGCCGCTGGTCGATCACCTGCAACGCGCGGGCGCGGTGGTGATCGGGCGGACCAATACACCCGAGTTTTCGTTTCGCGCCGACACCGGCAACCCGCTGCATGGCCGCACGCATAATCCGTGGGGGCGGCATGTGTCGGCGGGCGGATCGTCGGGCGGGGCTGGGTCTGCGGTGATGGCGGGCATCGGGCAACTGGCGCACGGCAATGACATCGGCGGATCGTTGCGGTTTCCGGCGGCGGCGAATGGGGCCGTTACAGTCAAGCCGGGGCTGG
>JBGSJU010000249.1:0-5601 GCA_041741655.1 Rhodobacterales bacterium | reverse complement strand
GTCGTTCACCCCGTCGCCCGTCATCGCCACCACGCGGCCCCCGGCCTGCAGGGCCTGCACGATGGCCAGTTTCTCGTGCGCACTGACCCGGGCAAAGACATCGACATTGCCAACGAGGGCCGCGAGCAGCGCAGGGTCGAGCGCGCCAAGTTCGCCGACGTCAACGATGCGGATCTGACCGTCGTGCCCCAGACCCAGTTCGCGGGCGATGGCACCCGCCGTCGCGGCCTGATCCCCGGTGATGATCACCGGGTCCAGACCGGCGGCCTGCATGGCCATGACAAAGGGCCGGGCCGTCGGGCGCAACGGATCGGCCATCCCGACAAGGCCCAGCCAGATCAGGCCTTGCGGGTTTTCGCCCTCCGGCGGATGGCTGGCGTGGGCAAAGCCCAGAACGCGCGCCGGGCGCGCCGCGACCGCATCATTCAGGGACAGGATCCGGTTACGTGTCTCGGCGTCCAGCGGGCGTTCGCGCGCGTCCAGCAAAAACCGGTCACACAGCGCCAGCACGGCATCCGGTGCCCCCTTGACAATGGTGCAGGGCCCGGGCCCGTCATGCACCGTGGTCATGAAGGGCCGCCCCACACCCCGCGCAAGGGTGGTCGATCTGGGTCGTGCCCGCCGCAGGCCGGCAAGATCGGCACCCTGCGCGACGGCGAATTCCCCCAGCGCCCTTTCGGTTGCCGAAGACCCCACAAGCTCGCCCGCAACGATCTCGATGTCGTTGTTCAATGCGGCGGCCGCCACTATCGGCGTCAGGGCTGCAGTGTCGTCAAGCGCCACCATGCGGTCGCCCGCGACGGCCGCGACAACGGTCATGCGGTTCTGGGTCAGGGTGCCGGTCTTGTCCAGACAGATCGTCTGCAAGGCACCAAGGCTTTCCACGGCGTCGATACGGCGCACGAGGATGCCCTGCCGTTCCATCCGTTTCAACCCAAGCGCCATCGTTGACGTCGCAACCACCGGCAACCCCTCTGGTACGGCGGCCACGGCGAGCGCCAGCGCATCGCGCAGAATGGTCGCCATCCCATAGCCGCGCGCCAGCCCGATGCCGAAAAACAACCCGCAGGCGGCCAGCGCGGCCTTGACCAGACTGCGGCCGATCCGGTCCAGTTCCACCTCGACCGGCGCACGCGGACGGGTTGCGGTCTGACTGAGCAAGGCGATGCGCGCCGCCTCGGTCTGGCGTCCGGTCGCCACCACGATGGCCGATCCCCGCCCCTCCGAGACGATTGTGCCCGCGAAGACCATCGTTGCACGGTCACCAAGGGCCGCGCGCAGACCGACCGCCGCGTCGGCTGCCTTGGGCACGGGCACCGTTTCGCCCGTCAGCGCCGACTCGTCGATCTGCAACCGATCCGAGGCCACAAGGCGCGCATCCGCCCCGATCTGTTCCCCCGGGCCGACAATATGCACGTCGCCCGGAACCAGATCGGCCGAGCGGACACGCCGTTCGCGCGCGTCACGCAGCACGGTGACCTCCTGCCCGGAGGTGTCCATCAACAGGTGAATGGCGCTTTCGGCCTGGCCTTCGGTGATGTAGCCAAGGACCGCATTTGCTGCCACGACCGCAAGGGTCGCAATCGCATCAACGACGCCGCCGGTCGCAAGGGACACGACGGCGGACCCGGTCAGAAGAGCAACCGGCAGGGTCTGGACCTGACTGCGCAAGATCGCGAAATTCGAACGCGGCTCGTCCTGTGGCAGGATGTTGGGCCCGTGCTGTCCCAGCCGTTGCGCGGCCTCGGCCACCGACAGTCCTGTTGCGATGTCCGTGCCGGTGCCTGACGCGACAGCCTCGGGGGAAAGGCTGTGCCAGGGATCGGTTTCCGTTGGCCGCCCGTCCGGCCGAAGGCCCATCCCACGCGGCGGCTGTCGCTGGGAGGGAGGCTGTCGCTGGGGCGGCGGCTGCGACATGATGCCACCGCGGCGCGCCAGATCCAGCGCCTGCCCGACACGTTCGACAATTCCGTTGCTGTCGCGGGCCGGATCGTGCTGCACGATGATGCTGCCGGTGATGGGCCGGATGTCCACCGCAAGGACATCGTCCATCCGGTCGAGCAGTTGGTGTAGGCGCGCGGCATATCCCTTGTTTCCGATCAGCCCATCACAGCGCAGCCGCAACCGACCCGTCGGCTTGTCCGAAATCACCCGCAGGCTGGTCAGGTTTCCGGACACACAACGCCCCTTCGCGTTCCAGCAAGCCCTCGCAAGGTGCTGAGAAGGTTTTCGGTTTTCCTCATGTCGTACGCGCAAGGCCGGCAGGACCGCCCAACAGTAAACGGCGCCCAAACGGGACGCGCCTTGGCGAAAAATGATCGACGAACCAAGTCAGGCCGGCAATTGTTGACAACATCTCGCTCGGGTCCCACCTCAACCGACGACCGCGATGGCAGCAAGCCACAGGGTCTGCGACTCGCCTTGGTTCCATCAACGCACGGGTCGCGGCGACGATACCGTGGTCACCCCGCAGGGTCATCAGGGATTCCTTCAAGGCGACCGTTGCGACAGGGGCTCACCGGGTCAGGTCGGCAGGATCGGGTCGAATGCGCCCGAGCCTTGGAGGAGCGGACTGGCCCAACGCTGGTTGCCGGGCCTGTCGGTTCGACCTGCCCCAGAGCGGGCCGGGGCCATCGGAGTGATCGGCGCGGGGCGACCGGATGGCGCCAGCCGGCGACCAGCCAGCGGGTTGCGCATGGACGCTGGATTTTTTGGGTCCCGGCTTCGGCTTGCCATTTCCGCAGGCAACAATAGCTTCAGGATACGAAAATCTCCGGACCGCAAACCCGGATCATCAACACTCTGTGGGTCGCACGTCACCTGCGTCATGACCGGTTGGCATGGCGGTCGCAACAGGGCAAGCATTGCGCAGCGCAGGGACAGAAGGCAGACCGACCGGATGAAGGTTATTCCGCAGATCCTCATGATCGCCCTGATCGGTGCCGCCGCCGCGCCGTTGTCGGCGCGTTTCGTGCCGGAAACCCGGCCTTGGCTGGAGAATGTCGGCCTGTTGGCGCCCATGATCGAATGGGGTCTCGTGCAGGCCGAGGCCGCTAAACCCCCGCAATCCGCCGCGCAGGGTCGCCCGGGCGGCGGCGGCGTTGCCGTGGTTGCAGCCGAGGTGCGGCGGCAACCGATGCAGGACGTCATTTCGGCCATCGGGTCCGCGCGCGGGGTGCAATCGGTCGAGTTGTCCTTCGAGGTCACCGGCCGCCTGACCGCCCTGAAGGTGGCACCGGGTGACCGGGTTGTCGCCGGCGACGTGGTCGCGGAACTGGATGCCGAGGCCGCACAATTGCAGGTCAGCCGCGCGATGCTGGTGCTGGAGGATGCCCAGACCAATCTGCGCCGCATCGAACAGCTGGCCCAGTCAGGCACCGCCAGCGCGTTGCAGCGGCAGGATACCCAACTGGCCCTGCGCACCGCCGAACTGGGCCTGCAATCGGCGCAGCGCGATCTGGCCGATCATCGCCTGCAAAGCCCGATCAGCGGCTATGTCGGTCTGATCGAACCACAGATCGGCGATCTGGTGTCGCCTGCAACCCCGATCACCCGGATCGAGGACCGGTCCAGCCTGATTGTCGATTTTCGGGTGCCGGAACGGGCCGCCACGATGGTCGCCGTGGGGGATGGCGTGCAGGCCACGGCGGTTTCGGCCCCGGGCAAACCGATCGCCGGGCGGATCGTCGCCGTGGACAACCGCGTGGACGAGGCCAGCCGCACCTTGCGGGTGCAGGCCAGCATCGGCAATGCCGATGATACCCTGCGAGCCGGCATGGCGTTCCAGATCAGTCTGGTGTTCACCGGTGAAGATCAGCCAACTGTCGATCCTCTGGCGATCCAGTGGGGCGCCGAAGGGGCGTTTGTCTGGGTGGTGCGCGACGGCAAGGCCCTGCGCGCGCCGATCCGCATCCTGCAACGCAACGCCGAGGCCGTGCTGGTCGAGGCCGCATTCCAACCCGGCGACATGGTCGTGACCGAAGGCGTTCAGGCCCTGCGCCCGGGCGCGGGCGTGGCCGTCGCCGAGCCAAGGAGCTGACCATGACCCCGGCTGCCCCGTCCGAAACCGTGGACCCCACCCTGTCGGGCGGGCAAAGCACCGCGCTGTTCGTGCGGCGCCCCATCCTTGCCTTCGTGCTGAATGCCCTGATCGTGATCGCGGGTCTGGCCGGGTTTCTGGGGGCGGATGTGCGGGAATTGCCCGATGTTGACCGCCCGGTCGTGACCATCTCGACCGATTTTGCCGGCGCCGCGCCCGAAACCATCGACCGCGAGGTGACCGCGGTGATCGAAGGTGCGGTCGGGCGGGTTGCGGGGGTGAAATCGATTTCGTCAACCTCGCGGTTCGGGTCAAGCCGGGTGACGGTGGAATTCCGCGATGATGTCGAACTGGACGTGGCGGCGACCGATCTGCGCGATGCCATCGGGCGTGTCGCCAACCAATTGCCGGACGATGTCGATGTGCCGCGCGTGGTGAAATCCGATGCGGATTCCGACCCGATCATGCGCATCGCCCTGACCTCGTCGCGGCGCACGGCGGATGAATTGACCACCCTTGTGCGCGACACGATCGAGTCGCGCCTGCTGTCGGCCCCGGGGGTTGCGGACCTGCAAGTGTTTGGCGACCGTGAACTGGCGTTCCGTGTCGATGTCGATCTGATGCAACTGGCCGCGCGCGGCCTGACGCTGGCCGATCTGCGCAATGTGCTGGGGGCCGCGGCGCTCGACTCGCCGGCCGGGGCGTTGAATTCCGACCGCCAGAGCTTGCAGGTGCGCACCACCGCCGCCATCCGCACGACGGAACAGATCGAGGCCCTGAGCATCGCCGGGGACGTGCGGTTGGGCGATGTGGCGCAGGTGACGCTGGGCCCGGAAACCGGAGCGTCGATCCTGCGGGCCAACGGACAGACCGGGATCGGTCTTGGCATCATCCGGGCCGCCAATGGCAACACGCTGGCCATTTCCGAAGCGGTGCGTGACGTGATCGCCGACCTGCAACCCCTATTGCCCGATGATGTGGACATGTTCGTCACATCGGACAGCGCCGATTTCATCGACGGCGCGATCCACGAGGTGGAAATCGCGCTTGGCCTGTCGGTGCTGATCGTGACGGCGGTGATCTTTGTCTTTCTGCGCGATGCGCGGGCGACGCTGATCCCGATCATCGCGATGCCCGTAGCGCTGATCGGCACGCTAGCGGCGATCTGGCTTGTCGGCTTTTCCATCAACATCCTGACCTTGCTGGCGCTGGTGCTGGCGACAGGCATCGTGGTGGATGATGCCATCGTCGTGCTGGAAAACATCGTGCGCCGCAGGTCGCAGGGCATGGGCGCCCGCGCTGCGGCGGTGCTGGGCACGCAAGAGGTGTTCTTTGCCGTGCTGGCCACGACCGCCACGCTGGCCGCCGGATTTGTGCCGCTGTCGTTCCTGCCCGGCCAGACCGGCGGGCTGTTCCGCGAATTCGGGTTCACGCTGGCGATTTCGGGGCTGTTGTCGTCCGTGACCGCGCTGACCCTCTGCCCGGTGCTGGCCGCGCGGCTGTTGCGGCCGCACAAGGAACGGCATGGCGTCATGTCGGTGATCGGCACGTGGCTGGCGCGC
>JBGSJU010000248.1:0-5250 GCA_041741655.1 Rhodobacterales bacterium | reverse complement strand
GCCTTCGTCACCGCGACCGGAACGCCCGCCCGAACCGCTGGGCCGCGATGGTCCCTGACGCGGCATGGCAAGTTCCGCAGGCACCGGTTCCAGATCCAGTGCCCGGCGGATGTAATCACGCAACGACACCACCAGTTCGGCTGTCTGAACAGGCCGCCCGGCCGCCATGTCGGCGGCCACCGCCGCGGCCTGCCGCACCTGTTCTTCAGTGCCCAGCAGCAGGATATCCGACAGCGCGGCTTCGACCGCGTCACGGATGCGGCGCTTGCGGTCCGACGCGGTTTCGCGGCCCTCTTCTGCCCCGGTCTCGCGCAAGTCTTTCAGATGCAGCGGGCTGACCTCGAGGTTGCCGGTGATCGACCCGCCCAGCACCTTATAGGCCGCGATCAGCGTTTTCAGCCGTTCATTGATCTGCCGGTTCATCCGTTGCTGGCGCTGCTGAATCGTCAGCATCGTGACCACGCGGATGCCAACGCCGATCAGCGTGACCAGAAGGATGCCCAGAAGCGTCGTCAGAACGCCCTGCCAAGTCGTGAAATCCATGAACCGCATGCGCGCCCCTGCGTCAGGCGGACAGGCTATGAGGGGATGCCGGACAGGGCAAGGGGGCAAAGCCCCGCCGCCCGGCCGCAAAACTTCTTTCCAAGCCGGACCAGACCGGATAGCCCGAAACAGTATGGAAAATCAGGCTGACCCGATGAAGGACGACCCCCGCAATCACCCGTTCCGCGACAGCGGGCAGGATATCGAAACCGCACGGCAGATCCCCGATACGCCACAGACCCGCGCGCCATCCTATGCGCTGGCCTTTGCCGATACGGATTTCATGACGCGCGAGGAATTGCGGCCGGTGCGGCTGCAACTGGAACTGCTGAAACCGCAGTTGCTGATGGACGAATACGGCGTGGAAAGCACGGTGGTGCTGTTCGGCGGCGCGCGCATTCCGGCACCCGACCAGCGCGAGACGGCGAAAACGCCCTATCTGGCGGACCTGTCGCGATACTATGACGTGGCGCGGGAATTTGCCCGGCTGGTCACGGAGCATTCGTTGGCGCAGGGTGGCAAGCGCGACATCATCATTACCGGCGGCGGGCCGGGCGTGATGGAGGCGGGCAATCGTGGCGCGGCGGACGCGGGCGGCATTTCCATCGGGCTGAACATCGTTTTGCCGCATGAACAGGCGCCCAACAGCTATGTCACGCCGGATCTGTGTTTCAATTTCCACTACTTCGCGATCCGGAAAATGCATTTCCTGATGCGGGCGACCGCGATCTGCGTGTTTCCGGGCGGGTTTGGCACGCTGGACGAAATGTTCGAGGCCCTGACCCTGATCCAGACAAAGCGGATGAAGCGGGTGCCGGTCCTGCTGTTCGGTCGCGCCTTCTGGGAAAGCGTGGTGAACTGGCAGGCGTTGGCAGATGCTGGCACGATCAACCCGGATGATCTGGCGCTGTTCACTTATGTTGAAACCGCCGAAGAGGCGTTTGCAATCCTGTGTGCGGCTCAGGGCAGCGGGCAAACCTCGACCTGATGCGGCAGGGTCACCAGCATGCGGCCCGCGGCCGTGTCGCGAAACCCATAGCCGTTGCGCGCCAGACGGCGCCGCAGGTCGGCAAAATCCACCGCCGCCGCCACGTCATCCTGAATCAGATCGAGGATTTCGGCGGTCAGGAAGGCGTTGTTTTCGAAATGTTGCATGAACGAGCCTCCGATTCCGGGGCAGCCGGGGACAGGTAACAGTCTGCCCGCAGAATATGGCGGATTTCGTTCAGAAACTGTGAATCCCTTGGGCGATCAGGCACAAAGATCGGCTGGCAGATCACAGATTTCGTGGTTATGCGGCAGGCGCAGCACCGTCGTTCCAGAGTCTGTCTTGCGCAGCGCATAGCCGTAGCCGCGCAGCACATGCTGCCATTCGCGCGTTGACAGCACCTTGGCCCGGGTTTCGCGCAGCACCTGCAAGGCCTTTTGCGCCGCCACATCATTTCCGTGCATTGTCGCCATGGGCCTGTCTCCGCCGGGTTTTGTTTCCGATATGGGCAAACTCACCAAGGCTGATGGCAACAATTCTGCCTTGGCAGGGCATTTCCACGGCAGACTGGCAACAATTGTGGCGGGCGCTGGATGGACGTCGCAAATAGCCGGCTCGAAAGCCGGCCCGTTATCCAGCCTGTGGGTCCAGTCCGGCCTCGGCGGCAATCGCGGCGCGGGATTTGCGGGCGCGTTCGGTGGCCGATTTCAACTGGCCGCAGGCAGCCATGATATCCTCGCCGCGCGGTGTGCGGATCGGGCTGGCATAGCCCGCCTTGTAGATGATGTCGGCAAAGCGTTCGATCCGCGCCCAATCCGACCGCTGATAGGGTGCGCCGGGCCATTCATTGAACGGGATCAGGTTGATCTTTGCCGGGATGCCCGCAATCAACTGCACCAGACGGCGCGCGTCGGCGTCGCTGTCATTCACGCCTTTCAGCATGACATATTCAAAGGTGATCCGTTCGCTGTTGGACGCCTTTGGGTAGTCGCGCAGCGCGTCCAGCAATGTGGCGATATTCCAGCGTTTGTTGATCGGCACGAGCGTGTCGCGCACCGCATCCGTGGTGGCGTGGAACGACACGGCCAAGAGACAGCCGATTTCGGTCGCGGCGCGGGCAATCTCGGGCACCACGCCGGACGTGGACAGCGTGATGCGGCGGCGCGACAGGGCAATGCCTTCGCCGTCCATCGCAATCTTCATCGCGTCGCGTACGTTGTCGAAATTATAGAGCGGCTCACCCATGCCCATCAGCACGATGTTCGACAAAAGGCGCGGGCCCTGATCGCCGGTGCCGGTGCCGGGTTCTGGCCATTCACCCAGATCGTCGCGCGCCAGCATGACCTGTCCGATGATTTCCCCCGCCGTCAGGTTGCGCACCAGTTTCTGCGTGCCGGTATGGCAGAACGAACAGGTCAGCGTGCAACCAACCTGGCTGGAAATGCACAGCGTGCCGCGATCTTCCTCGGGGATATAGACCACTTCCACCTCGTTGCCGCCCGCGATCCGGACCAGATATTTCCGCGTGCCATCGGCAGACACCTGCCGCGTGACCACCTCGGGCAACTCGATGCAGAAATGCTGGGCCAGAAACGCGCGATAATCCTTGGCCAGATTGGTCATGACCGCGAAATCGCGCACGCCCCAGTGATAGATCCATTGCCAGATCTGCCCAACCCGCATCTTGGCCTGCTTTTCCGGCGTTCCGGCGGCGATCAGCGCGGCGCGCATGCCATCGCGCGTCAACCCGATCAGGTTGACGCGGCCGGTATCGGCCAGCTTGCGCGGGATGGTGTGCAGGTCCTGCACAAGGGGGGCCATATTGGCGGCTGGGGCGGTCATCAGGGGATCCATGGCGGCGTAGCGGGTCACATAGGCGATTTCGCGGCAAAAGGAAACCGGCGCGTCAGACCGACAATGGCGCCAATATCCGCGCCGGGGTCACGCGGGCCTTGTCGATGCGCGATGTGGTCAGGTCGGGAAAGCCCGCTGTGATCTGCAGGCTGGTCACCACCGGGGTGATTGCCGCACGTCGCCCGACCTAGGCGCGCAAAAGCTTTCGCTGCAATCTGATATCACTTGCAGCGCTTTTCAGCCTCTTCGACCGCGGCGGTATAACCGTTCAGCGAAAAGCTGTCCTTCGTCTGGGTGCCGCGCGCGGACCGCGCGGTCAGAACGGCGGATGATCCGCGTTTCATCGCTGCGATGATCTTGGCATCCTCAGCGCCTGCCGATGGCCAGGCCCATTCGCCTTCGGTCAGCAGTTCGAATTTGTCGCCACTGACATCCAGCGTCACTGTGGAACCGGGCGCAAAAGGATAGCCGCCGGTGAACGCGATCTGCCCCTGCACATTGGCCGCCGGGCGGTAGAACGTCATGAACAGGATTTCACCGCGGTTCACCGCCACGACGCGGCCATCGCGGGAATTGACGGTTTCGGTGGGCGATGACACGGCCCAGCATTCGCGGGGGTCCTTGTCTTCGAACACCGACCAGTCGGTTTTTTCCGCCACCTGATTGGCACTGACCTGTTGCGCCAGAACGCCGGATGCGCCCTGTGCGGCAAACAAAAATATGGCGCCACAAAGCGCGCGCGTGATGCGAAATGTCATGTCTTCAGCCTCCGGCCTGATCTTGCCTCGGACCCGTCGCGCGCCGCCGTTGATCCGGCGTTTCGTGTCGCTTGGCCCATTTTCTTCTCGACACTGCTACATTAGCCTGAAACCTGCCACCGGCGAAAGTGCCGTTGGCGGTTTTTCGCACAGAGCCGCGGCTCACATCCCCGAGAGGACATCCGATGACTTCACCCGTTGCAATGGCCGAAGTCTGGCGCGGTCCGATTCTAGAAAGCGTGCATCTGGGCCATGCGGTCATCTGCGGTCCGGGCGGCGACATCGTGCAGACATGGGGCGACCCGGATGTGACCGTGTTGCCGCGGTCGTCGTCCAAGATGATCCAGGCCTTGCCGCTGGTGGAATCGGGGGCGGCGGCGGCCTATGGCCTTGGCCCCGAACATCTGGCGCTGGCCTGCGCCAGTCATCAGGGCGCGGCCATTCACACGACGCGGGTGCGTGGCTGGCTGGACCATATCGGGCGCACGGATGACGATTTCCGCTGCGGCGCACATGTGCCCTATGATGCGGCCGCCGCCGCCGACCTGATCCGCAGTGGGGACAGCCCCTGCCAGTATCACAACAATTGTTCGGGCAAACATTCCGGGTTCCTGACCACGACGAAACATCTGGGCGCGGGCAGCGAATACGTGGAACTGGACCATCCGCTGCAACGCGCCATCGTCGCCGCGCATGAGGAACTGACCGGCAGCACCAACCCCGCCCATGGCATCGACGGCTGTTCGGCGCCGAATTTCGCCACCACGCTTTCGGGCATGGCCCGCGCGATGGCGTTCTTTGCGGGGGCAGAACAGGGTCAGGGCACCCGCGCCGATGCCGCCGTGGCGCTGCGGCAGGCGATGATGGCGCATCCCGATCTGGTAGCGGGCGAAGGGCGCGCCTGCACCGAGTTGATGCGCGCGATGGACGGGCGCGTGGCGTTGAAAACCGGGGCCGAGGCGTTTTTCATCGCCATCATCCCGGAACGCAAACTGGGTATCGCCCTGAAGGTCACCGATGGCGCGCCGCGCGGGTCCGAAGCCGCGATCGCCGCGCTACTTGTGAAACTGGGCCTGTTGGAGCCCGACCACCCGGCCACGCGCAAAC
>JBGSJU010000247.1:0-3210 GCA_041741655.1 Rhodobacterales bacterium | reverse complement strand
GGCGGCGGTTGCCGGTGACGGTGCGCGCAGGGTTGACCCGTATCGCGGCGGCGCAGGAAATGGCCCGGCATCCGAAACTGGCGGCGCGGCTGGATCTGAACGCCTTTGAACGCGATTACCGCATGGCCATGGTGGCGTTGGCGGCGATGGACCCGGGCGACCGGCGGCGCGGGTTCTGGTTGGCGCTGGTGGCCGGTCTGGTGTTCAACCTGCTGGTGTTCGGCGCCTTGGTGCTATGGGTGCTCCGGCTGCGCGGGTTTGTCTGACGGGCGCCAGTGCGTCGGGATCAAAGCCTGTCGCGTCACCAGCGTGACCGTGGCAAAGGCGACGAACAGCAGCAGATACCACGACCCCAGCTTGCCCCAGCTGACCAATTGCCAAGGCTGTTGGCCGGCATAGCGCCACGTGCCGGTCAACGTTCCGATATTTTCCGCCCCCCACAGCATCAGGGCGGCAAGCAGCGCCACCAACGGCACCGGCGCCCACAGCCACAGGTCCAGCACGCGAAACCACAGCCGGGTGCGGGCGAACAGGATCACGGTTGCCGCGAACAAAAGGGTGCGCATGTCGGCCACGTAGTGATGCGACCAGAAATTCACATAGATCGCCAAGGCCAGCACGGCGATGGTCCAATAGGGCGGGGCGGGGGCCAGCCGGATGTCGAACAACCGGATGGCACGGGCGATGTAGCTGCCCACCGCGGCATACATGAACCCGGTGAACAGCGGCACACCGAACAGTTTCAACAGGCCGGGTTCCGGATAGGCCCATGACCCGGCGCTGACCTTGAACCATTCCATCATCGTGCCGGTCAGATGGAACAGCAGGATCACGCGGGCTTCCTCCCATGTTTCTGCCTTGGTCCAGATGAACAGGGCCTGCAAGCCGACGGCGATCAGAACCAGCGCGTCATAGCGGTGCAGCGCCCAGTCGGGTTGCCAGATCGCCCGGGTCAGGATCAGCGCGGCAAGGAATGACAGCGCGAACAGGCAGGACGCGGCCTGCATGGCGATAAACGCCACCACCCGCGCCGCCCCGCGCGGCAGATGGGCCGATAGCCATGTATCCAGATCAGTCGCCCACATGCCCGCGACCATGGCGCAAGCCCCGCAAAAGGAAAAGGGCGCCGCACCGCGACGCCCTCTGCGAAAGTATCAAGCGGATTACAGCCCCGGATAGATCGGGAAACGGGCGCACAGCGCCTCGACCTCGGCCTTGACCGCTGCTTCGACAGCGTCGTTGCCTGCGGGACCGTTTGCCGCCAGCCCATCGACCACCTGCACGATCATCCGCCCGATCTGGCGGAATTCGGCCTCGCCAAAGCCGCGAGTCGTCCCCGCGGGCGTGCCCAGCCGGACGCCCGACGTGACGGTGGGCTTTTCGGTGTCGAAGGGGATGCCGTTCTTGTTGCAGGTGATATGCGCGCGCCCCAGCGCCTTTTCGGTATCGTTGCCCTTGACGCCTTTGGGCCGCAGATCGACCAGCATCAGGTGACAATCTGTGCCGCCGGTGACGATATCCAGACCGCCCTTCATCAACTCGTCGGCCAGCGCCTGCGCGTTGCGGATGACCTGCGCCTGATAGGTCTTGAACTCGGGGCGCAGCGCCTCGCCGAACGCCACGGCCTTGGCGGCGATCACATGCATCAGGGGGCCGCCCTGAATGCCGGGGAAGATGGCCGAGTTGATTTTCTTGGCCAGCGCCTCGTCATTGGTCAGGATCATGCCGCCGCGCGGGCCGCGCAGGGTCTTGTGCGTGGTGGTGGTGGCGACATGGGCATGCGGGAAGGGCGAGGGATACACACCCGCCGCGATCAGCCCGGCAAAATGCGCCACATCGGCCAGCAGGATCGCGCCGACGCTGTCGGCAATTTCGCGCATGCGGGCAAAGTCGATGACGCGCGGAATGGCCGATCCGCCCGCGATGATCATCTTGGGCTGGTGTTCGGTGGCCAGTGCGGCGACCTCGTCATAATCCAGCCGCAGGTCCTGCTGGCGCACGCCATACTGGATGGCATGGAACCATTTGCCCGACTGGTTGGGTTTCGCGCCATGGGTCAGGTGCCCGCCGGCATCAAGGCTCATGCCCAGAATGGTGTCGCCGGGTTGCAGCAACGCGGTGAACACGCCCTGGTTCGCCTGTGACCCCGAATTGGGCTGCACATTGGCATAGCTGCAGCCGAACAGCTGGCAGGCCCGTTCGATGGCCAGATTTTCGGCGATATCCACGTATTCGCAGCCGCCGTAGTAGCGTTTGCCGGGATAACCTTCGGCGTATTTGTTGGTCATCACCGACCCCTGCGCCGCCATCACGGCCGCCGAGACGATGTTTTCCGACGCGATCAGTTCGATCTCGTGCCGCTGGCGGCCCAATTCGGATGTCATCGCAGCCCAGATCGCCGGGTCACGGGTGGCAAGATCTTCGGTAAAGAAGCCGGAGTCGGTCATCTGGTGTGGGACTTGGTCTTTCATTGCGGGGTGCTCCCATGAACATGCGTTGTCCGATGGTCTAGTCCATCGGACCCCAGCGGAAAAGGGTCCAATGCGACGCGGGCGCGGGGTTTGGCGTCAACGGGCGGTGCCAAGGGCGTCCTTGGGGCGTCCTTGGGGTTTCCTTGCACGGGCGGGTGTGGTCCTATCCGCTGCGCGTCGCGCCGTTCGGAAACCTGTGGAGCCCATGATGCAGATCGCCTTTACCGCGAGCGAAGCCCCGGTGGCCCAGACCGCCCGCGATGTGCTGGTCGCGCGCTATGGCGATGTGACCGAAGCCGCGGCGGACGTGATCGTGGCCCTTGGCGGTGACGGGTTCATGTTGCAGACGCTGCACCGCACGCAGGCGCTGGATGTGCCGGTCTATGGCATGAACCGCGGCACCGTCGGCTTTCTGATGAACGGCTATTCCGAAGGCGATCTGGTCGCACGTCTGACCGCGGCCGAAGAGGCGGTGATCCATCCCCTGTCGATGCGCGCCACGACGATGGCGGGCACGGAACATCACGCGCTGGCCATCAACGAGGTGTCGTTGCTGCGCCAAGGCCCGCAGG
Organism: Rhodobacterales bacterium; assembly: GCA_041741655.1. Lineage (GTDB taxonomy): Bacteria > Pseudomonadota > Alphaproteobacteria > Rhodobacterales > Rhodobacteraceae > UBA9554. The sequence continues at coordinate 167 of JBGSJU010000247.1, read as the reverse complement.
CCGCCAAGCTGAAGATCTGGGTCGATGGCAAGCTGCGGCTGGCGGAACTGGTCTGTGACGGCGCGCTGGTGGCCACGCCCGCCGGGTCAACCGCCTATAACTATTCCGCCCATGGCCCGATCCTGCCCATCGGGTCCGACGTGCTGGCCCTGACCGCCATCGCGCCG
>JBGSJU010000246.1:0-1669 GCA_041741655.1 Rhodobacterales bacterium | reverse complement strand
CCGGCGGCACGCTGACGATCGCGACGCCCTTGCCGGCCCCGACCAAGGCGGGTTCGCCTGCGGCGGCAAAGCGTGCGGCTGAGGCGTCGGCCTGATTTCGGCTTGTGGGGGGCGCGTGCGCCCCTTACATATCCCTCAGTTTTCCCTTACGCCGCCCCGCGCCGGAAAACGGTTGGGCGGCGTTTAGCATCGAAAGACCCAGTCCAATGGCATCCCAGATCGAGCAGATGGCCGCCAACACCAGTTGGGGCGCACTGGCCAAGGCGACCGACCTGCGCCAGCGCATCTTCTTCACGCTGGGCCTGCTGATCGTTTACCGTCTTGGCACGTTCATTCCCGTGCCGGGCATCGATGGCACCGCGCTGCGCGAGTTCATGGAAGGTGCGGCGGCCGGTCTGGGGGGCATCCTGTCGATGTTCACCGGCGGCGCGCTGGGGCGCATGGGCATCTTCGCGCTCGGGATCATGCCCTATATCTCGGCGTCCATCATCGTGCAGTTGCTGGGGTCGATGGTCCCGGCGATGGAGCAGTTGAAGAAGGAAGGCGAGGCGGGCCGCAAGAAGATGAACCAGTACACCCGCTTCGGCACGGTGGCATTGGCGACGTTGCAAGCGTACGGGTTGTCGGTGTCGCTGTATTCCGGCGAACTGGTGCAGCCCGATCTGCCCTACTGGTTCTTCATCTCGACCTGCGTCATCACGCTGGTGGGGGGCACGATGTTCCTGATGTGGCTGGGCGAACAGATCACCGCGCGCGGCATCGGCAATGGCATCTCGCTGATCATCTTCGTCGGTATCATCGCGGAAATCCCGGCGGCGCTGGCGCAGTTTTTCAGCCAAGGCCGCTCGGGTGCGATCAGTCCGGCGGCGATCCTTGCTGTGGTGGTGATGGTCATTGGCACCATCGCCTTCGTGGTGTTCATGGAACGCGCGCTGCGCAAGATCCGTATCGAATACCCGCGCCGTCAGGTCGGCATGAAGGTTTACGATGGGCAGTCATCCGTCCTGCCGATCAAGGTCAACCCGGCGGGTGTGATCCCGGCGATCTTTGCCTCGTCGCTGCTGCTGCTTCCGACGACCATTGCCACCTTCTCGGGCCAGCAGACCAGCCCGATCATGTCCACGATCCTGGCCTATTTCGGCCCCGGTCAGCCGCTGTATCTGGCGTTCTTCACCGCGATGATCGTGTTCTTTGCGTATTTCTACACCTTCAACGTGTCGTTCAAACCCGATGAGGTGGCCGAAAATCTGAAGAACCAGAACGGGTTCGTGCCCGGCATCCGGCCCGGTGAAAAGACCGCGAATTATCTGGAATATGTGGTGAACCGGGTGCTGGTGCTGGGGTCGGCCTATCTGGCGGCGGTCTGCCTGTTGCCGGAAATCCTGCGCGCGCAACTGGCGATCCCGTTCTATTTCGGCGGCACATCCGTGCTGATCGTGGTGGCGGTGACGATGGACACCATCCAGCAGGTACAAAACCATCTTCTGGCGCATCAATACGAAGGCTTGCTGGAAAAATCGCAATTGCGCGGCAAGGCCAAGAAGCGGGGCAGCCCGCGCGGAACGGCCCGGCGGTAAACGGACGCGGTAACGGAGATGGCGATGAACATCATCCTGTTGGGGCCGCCCGGCGCGGGCAAGGGCACCCAAGCCCGGCTGCTGGCCGACGC
>JBGSJU010000245.1:0-2367 GCA_041741655.1 Rhodobacterales bacterium | reverse complement strand
ATAGGGTTGCAGGATGGCACAGCCGCGCGACGCCCAATAGGTTTGCAACCGCAGGATAACGTCCTGAAAACAGGTCGGCGCCGGGATCGCGGCATAAGGCGCGGCAGGTTGGGGCACGGGCGTTGCCGTCAGCCCCGCGACGGGGCTGGCCCCGACCGGCCAGAATTGCTGCCGGAAACTGCTGCTGAATGCGATGAAGGCGTCGGACGGGATCAAGCCCTGCGCCCGATAGCTTTGCAGCACCTGATCGGCATCCGTCAGTCGGTAGGGCCCAAGCGCAATTGCATACCAGCCGGAGCCAAGCGCAAAGCCGTTCACATCCTCGATCCGGGTGGCATAACTGCGCGCGGCACGGGTGGCCTCGGCCAGTGTCGGCTGTGCCTCGATCTGGACCCAGACGGCATCCGGGGTCTGGGCGCTGACCAGACGGACCGCGACAAGCAACCACAAGGCTGCGATCGTGAACAAACGTAGCATGAAATTTCCGCTCTTGACTGCAGTGGCCGGAGTGTCGCGCCCAAGGACCGGGACGGCGACGTTTCGGCGCTTGTATCAAATCCTTGGCGGGCTGCACCCGATTTTTGCGTGAGCGGCAGGGCCCCCCACCATTGACCCTGCGGGGGGTGGGCCGTAGGTAAGGCCCGACCCCTGCCGGAGAACGATCATGGCCGAAGCCGTGTCCCACGCGATGCCCCAAGCCGGACCCCAGACCGGACCCCGGATCGTGGCGCCCACCTGTTTTCAGGATGTGATCCTGCGGTTGCAAACCTATTGGGCCGGGCGCGGCTGTGCCATCCTGCAACCCTATGACATGGAAGTGGGCGCCGGCACGTTCCACCCCGCCACCACGCTGCGCAGCCTTGGCACGCGGGCTTGGGCCGCGGCCTATGTGCAGCCGTCGCGCCGGCCCACCGATGGCCGCTATGGCGAGAACCCCAACCGGTTGCAGCATTACTATCAGTATCAGGTCATCATCAAACCCTCGCCGCCCGATCTGCAGGAATTGTATCTGGGGTCGCTGGCCGCCATCGGGCTGGACCCCGCGCTGCACGACATCCGCTTTGTCGAGGATGACTGGGAAAGCCCAACCCTGGGCGCCTGGGGTCTGGGGTGGGAGGTGTGGTGCGACGGCATGGAAGTATCGCAGTACACCTATTTCCAGCAGGTCGGCGGGCATGATTGCCACCCTGTTTCAGGAGAACTGACCTATGGGCTGGAACGGCTGGCGATGTATGTGCTGGGCGTGGACCATGTGATGGACATGCCGTTCAACGACCCGCAGTCGCCGATCCCGCTGCGCTATGGCGACATCTTCCGCCAGACCGAAGAGGAATACAGCCGCCATAATTTCGACGGCGCGGATACCGAAAAGCTGTTGCGCAACTTTGCCGAGGCCGAGGTGGAATGCCAGCGCCTGCTGGGGTTTGACGCGCAGGATGCGAAGTCGGGCAAGCGAATCGTGATGGTTCACCCCGCCTATGACCAGTGCATCAAGGCCAGCCACCTGTTCAACCTGCTGGATGCGCGCGGGGTGATTTCCGTCACCGAACGGCAGGCCTATATTGGCCGCGTCCGCGCGCTGGCCAAACTCTGCGCCGATGCGTTCGTGACGACCACCGCGGGGGGATACACCGCGTGAAGGTGACGATGGGCAAGGTTCTGGCGGGGGTGATCGTGATATCAGCTTTGGTCGCAGGGGTGTCGATCTACTATCTGCAGGTCTATGCCTATTATCAGGAACTGCCCCCGCAGGGTGTGGCCGATGTGCAGATGACGCGCATCGACGGGCGCGTGGTGGAACCCGTGCTCTATTCCGATTTTCAGGCCATCGACAGTGACAGCTCGCCCATCCGCTACCGCGCCTGTTTCCGCACCGACATGTCGGCGGCGATGATGACCGAAACCTATGTGTCCTACCCCAAGGCCGAACCGCGCAACGCGCCCCGTTGGTTTGATTGTTTCGACGCGCAGGAAATCGGCGCTGCGGTGGCGGAAGGTCAGGCGCTGACCTTTTTGGGGCAGGAAAACATCACCTATGGCATCGACCGCGTGGTCGCGATCCTGCCCGACGGGCGTGGTTTTGTCTGGCACCAGATCAACCGCTGCGGCGAGGTCGTGTTCGATGGCCAGCCCGCGCCCGAAGGCTGCCCGCCGCCGCCCGCGCGTGACCCTGTCACCGGCGCTTTGAAAGACGAATGACATGCCCGACCTGCTGATCGAGTTGTTTTCCGAAGAAATCCCGGCGCGGATGCAGGCGAAAGCCGCCGATGACTTGCGGCGCATGGTGACGGATGGGCTGGTCGCGGCTGGCCTGACCTATGCCGGGGCCGCCGCCTTTGCCACGCCGCGCCGCCTGACGCTGGCCAT
>JBGSJU010000244.1:0-5375 GCA_041741655.1 Rhodobacterales bacterium | reverse complement strand
CCGGGCGTTCTGGCTGGTGGCGCCCTTGCTGGTGTTCGTGCTGCTGACCTTCGTGACACCCATTGGCCAGATGCTGGTGCGGTCGGTGCATAACGACGGGTTTTCCGCGCATATGCCGCGTCTGTCGGCGTGGTTTGGCGCCAACCCTGGCGACCCCGATGACGCGGCGTGGGAGGCGCTGGCGCTGGACCTGCAGGACAGCGCGCAGGCGAAAACCGCCGGCATCATCGGTACGCGGGTGAATTACGAACTGTCCGGCACACGGTCGCTGTTCACCGCGACCGCGCGCAAGGCCGATGATTTCGCCCCGCCCTACCGCGACGCGCTGCTGAAGGCCGACAAGGATTGGTATGATCCCGCGCTGTGGGGCGTGATGCGGCAGGTGTCGCAGCCCTATTCCGGCAATTTCTTTCTGGCCGCCGTGGATCTGGCGCGCGATGCCGATGGCAAGGTCGTCCGCGTGCCCGAAGACCGGCGCGTTTATGTCAACCTGTTCATCAAGACCTTCGTGCTGGCCGGGGTCATCACGTTGACCTGTCTGATCCTTGCCTATCCGGTGGCGCATCTGCTGGCCACCTTGCCGATGCGGTGGTCCAACCTGTTGATGATCCTTGTATTGCTGCCGTTCTGGACCTCGCTGCTGGTGCGGACCACGTCGTGGATGGTCTTGTTGCAACAGCAGGGCGTGGTGAACAACATGCTGGTGGCAGCGGGCGTGCTGACCGAGGATGGCCGCATCGCCATGATGTACAACCAGACCGGCACGATCATCGCGATGACGCATATCCTGCTGCCGTTCATGATATTGCCGCTGTATTCGGTGATGAAGACAATCCCGCCCAGCTATGCCCGCGCCGCGCGCAGCCTTGGCGCGACCAGTTGGACCACCTTTCGCCGCATCTACCTGCCGCAGACCCTGCCGGGGATCGGCGCAGGGTCGCTGTTGGTGTTCATCCTTGCGGTGGGCTACTACATCACCCCCGCGTTGGTGGGTGGCGCGAGCGGGCAGTTGATTTCCAACCTGATCGCGTTCCACATGCAGCACAGCCTGAACTGGTCGCTGGCGGCGGCACTGGCGGCCATTTTGCTGGGGTTGGTGCTGGTGCTGTATTGGCTTTACGACCGGCTGGTCGGCATCGACAACCTGAAACTGGGATAAGCCATGGCCCTGCCGATCTACGCCAGCCCTTTGGAACGCCTGTGGCACCGCACCCGCGTTGTCATCTGCGCGCTGATCTTCCTGTTCCTGATGGCGCCGATCCTGATCGTGATCCCGCTGTCGTTCAACGTCGAACCCTATTTCACCTTTACCGCGAAAATGCTGGCGCTGGACCCCGAGGGGTATTCGCTGCGCTGGTATGACCAGTTGCTGACGCTGGGCATGCAGGCGCCCGAAGGGGTGCGTGACAATGCGTGGTGGTCGGATGCCTGGGCCAATGCGCAATGGGTCAAGGCGGCGAAGAACTCGGTCATCATCGGCTTCTGGTCCACCATCCTTGCGACCGTGCTGGGCACGCTGGCGGCCCTTGGCCTGTCGCGCCCCGAGATGCCGGGGCGGAAGCTGATCACCGCGATATTGCTGTCGCCGATGATCGTGCCGGTCATCATCACCGCGACGGGGCTGTTTTTCTTCTATTCCAACCCTTGTTCGATCTTGGGTCCGCTTGGGCCCGAAGGCGGCTGTGGGCGGCTGACCTCGACCTATCTGGGCGTCGTGCTGGCGCATGCCACGCTGGGCATCCCGTTCGTCATCATCACGGTGACGGCGACACTGTCGTCGTTCGACCGGTCGCTGACCCGCGCGGCGGCCAGCCTCGGGGCCAGCCCGGTGCGGACGTTCTTCAAGGTGCAATTGCCGCTGATCACGCCGGGCGTGGTTTCGGGCGCGCTTTTCGCGTTCGTGACCTCGTTCGACGAGGTGGTGGTGGTGCTGTTCATCGGCAGCCACGAACAACAGACCATCCCGCGCCAGATGTGGAACGGCATTCGAGAACAGATCTCGCCGTCAATCCTTGCCGTGGCGACGATTCTTGTCATCGTGTCCATCGCGCTGTTGACGGTGGTGGAATTGCTGCGCCGCCGATCGGAACGGCTGCGCGGGGTGACGCCGCAATGAAGATCGACGGCATCAACGCGGTGGTCACCGGCGGCGCGCAAGGCATCGGCGCGGCGTTGGTCGCCGCGTTGCATGATGCAGGCGCGCGGGTGATCAGCCTTGATCTGCGCGACCATGCCACGCCCGGCGCGGATCAGTGCATCGCCTGCGATGTGGCCGACGAGGCGGCCTTTTCCGCCACGCTGGAGCGGATCGACGACGCGACGCCCATCGGGTTGATGTGTTCCAACGCGGGCATCCTGACCGGGATGGACGCGACATTCGCCAACATCGCCTTTGCGCCGACGGATGTGTGGAACCGCGCCTGGGCGGTCAACGTGATGGCGCATGTCATTGCCGCGCGCGTGCTGGTGCCGCGCATGATCACGCGCGGCGGCGGGTATTTCCTGCATACCGCATCGGCGGCGGGGCTGCTCAATCAGGTCGGCAGCGCGGTCTATGGCACCACGAAACACGCCGCTGTCGGGTTCGCCGAGGCGCTGGCATTCGGGCATCGTGATGATGGCATCCGTGTATCGGTGCTATGCCCACAGGGCGTGGATACGCCGATGGTGGCGGGCGCCAAGGACAACCCCGCTGTTGCCGATGGCATATTGCCCGCCGAAACGGTCGCCCGGGCCGCGCTGGACGCGATACGGGCGGACCGGTTTCTGGTGCTGCCGCATGCCATCGTTGCCGATTACATGGGCGCCAAGACCCGCGATTATGACCGCTGGATCGGCGGCATGGCGAAACTGCAACGCGCGTTGAAAGGCACGTCGCAGCCTTAGGGTTTACGCCCGCACCAGCCGTTCATAGCTTTCGGCGATATCGCGGGTGAGCGCGCCGACCTCGAAATTGTAGCTACCGATCTGGCCCACCGGGGTCACCTCGGCGGCAGTGCCGGTCAGCCAGCATTGTTCGAACCCTTCCAACTCGTCGGGCATGATGTGGCGTTCATGCACCGCGATCTGCTTGTCCTTCAGCATGCCGATGACGGTCTGGCGGGTCAGCCCGTTCAGGAAACAGTCGGGCAGCGGCGTGTGCACCGCGCCATCCTTGACGAAGAAGATGTTGGCCCCCGTCGCCTCGGCCACATAGCCGCGATAGTCGAACATCATCGCATCGCTGCAACCCTTCGCCTCGGCGGCGTGTTTGGCCATGGTGCAGATCATGTAAAGCCCCGCCGCCTTGGCATGGCTGGGCGCGGTCAGCGGATCGGGGCGGCGCCATTTGGCGATGTCCAGCTTTGCGCCCTTCATCTTGGCGTCGCCGTAATAGTTGCCCCATTCCCAGCCCGCGATGGCCAGCCGTACCGGGTTGCGCCGCGCCGACACGCCCATATCCTCGCCCACACCGCGCCACGCGACCGCGCGCACATAGGCGTCGGTCCAGCCGTTCGCGGCCAGCATCGCGTATTTCGCCTCTTCGATCTGATCGACCGTCCACGGAATCTCGAAATCCAGTTGGCTGGCGGAAAAATGCAGCCGTTCGGAATGTTGCCGGCTTTTGAAGATCTTGCCATTGTAGCAGCGCTCGCCTTCGAACACCGACGACGCGTAATGCAGGCCGTGGGTCAGGACATGCACATTGGCCGCACGCCAGTCCACCAGCGCCCCATCCATCCAGATCTTGCCATCACGATCATCATAGCTTGCCATCGGTCTTTCCTTTGCCAGAATCTTTGCATTTATTGCGCAGATTATGGCCGGTTCGGACATAATGTTGCGCAGATCATGCGGGTGGCTAACAGTTGATGCTTGGAATGTCAACAAGGCTGTCCTAAGATGCCCATAGCTTTGGCAGTTTGTGAACGAGGGCGCGCATGTCGGATCCGACCAGCAGCGACACTTTGCTTTTCCTGACGGACGAACAGTTGCGGCAGGGGATCGAGGCGATGTTCTTTGCCTATCGCGGGTTCACCGCCGACCCTGACCGCATTCTGGCCACCATGGCCTATGGCCGCGCGCATCACCGCGCGCTGCATTTCATCGCCCGCGCGCCGGGCACCACCGTCACGAACCTGTTGTCCATCCTTGGCGTCACGAAACAATCGCTGAACCGGGTGCTGCGCAGCCTGATCGAGGATGAACTGGTCGAGGCCCGCGTCGGCGCGGCGGACAAGCGCGAGCGCAACCTGTATCTGACCACCAAAGGCGCGGCGCTGGAACGCAAGCTGTCGGATGCGCAAAGGACGCGGATGCGTGCGGCCTATCGCGCCGCGGGGCCACAGGCGGTGGCGGGGTTTCGCACCGTGCTGGAGGCGATGATGGATGGCGAGTTGCGCCGCCGCTATCAGGCGCTGAAGGAGGGCGGCGCATGAGCGATCCGCAGCCGCATCTGCTGATTGTCGATGACGACGAACGCATCCGGGGCCTGTTGGCCAAATTCCTGATCCGGCACGGATTCCTGGTATCCACCGCGCGTGATGCCGCGCATGCCGCTCGCCTGTTGCTGGGGCTGGAATTCGATCTGCTGGTCATGGACGTGATGATGCCGGGCGAGGACGGCGTCACCTTTACCCGCCGGCTGCGGGCCAGATCGCGGGTGCCCATCCTGTTGCTGACCGCCAAGGGGGATACCGATGACCGTATCCGCGGTCTGGAGGCTGGCGCGGATGATTACCTGCCGAAACCGTTCGAACCCAAGGAATTGCTGCTGCGGATCAACGCGATCCTACGCCGGGTGCCCGAAGCGCAGCCAACGGAGACCGGACCAAAGGTGCTGCATCTGGGCCCGGTGCGCTATGACGTGGCGCGCGCGGAATTGTGGCGCGGCGAGGCGTCCGTGCGGCTGACCGGCACGGAATCGCAGTTGATGAAAATCTTTGCCGCGCGCCCGGGCGAGGCGATCAGCCGCGCGCGACTGGTCGAGGATCTTGGGCGTGGCGACGGCGAACATGCGGCGCAGGAACGCGCGGTGGATGTGCAGATCACCCGGTTGCGGCGCAAGATCGAGGTGGACCCGAAATCACCGCGCTATCTGCAAACCGTGCGCGGCGCGGGCTATATGCTGGCCCCCGATTGATCTGCTGACCCCCGAAACCATTTGCAAAGCTGCGAGGCCCGGATGACCACTGCGTTCTACACCCATGACGATTGCGAGGCCAATGTGACGCCGATGGGCCACCCGGAACAGGTCGCGCGGCTGCAACGGATCCGGGCCCGGCTGGCGGGGCCGGAATTTGCGGGTCTTGACCGGCGCGACTGCCCGCTGGGCACCGATGCGCAGATTGCGCTGTGTCATCCGCAGGCTTTCATCGACAAGGTCGTGGCCGCCG
>JBGSJU010000243.1:0-2213 GCA_041741655.1 Rhodobacterales bacterium | reverse complement strand
GCCAGCGGGTCGGTCACCCGCGCCATCGGGCGTTTGCGCAGGGATGCGTCGCCGGTGAACGTCGCGGTGATGGGCGAGGTGGCCATCGCCCCCATGATCAACCGCACCCCGGTGCCGGAATTGCCACAGTCAATCACCTGTTCCGGTTCGCCAAATCCGCCGACGCCCACGCCCTGCACATGCCATGTTTCGCTGCGCTTTTCGACCTGAGCGCCAAACGCCTGCATCGCCTTGGCGGTGTCCAGCACATCCTGCCCTTCCAGCAGTCCGGTGATGCGGGTTTCGCCCACCGCCAGCGCGCCAAGGATCAGCGACCGGTGGCTGATCGACTTGTCGCCGGGCACATGCGCCGTGCCGGTCAGTGCGCCACCGGCGCGGGCGATCATCGGAACGGCGGTGCCATGGGCGGACATTGGCGGTCTCCTGTAGGGTCGCACCCGAGTATCCCATGGCCTGCGGGCCGTCCACAGGCTTCCTGACTCAGGCATTCACTGCTACCTTTGCGCGCATTCAGCAGGCGAATTTCACAGGTGCTGCCATGTCCCGGATTACCGATGCGCTTGCGCAAGGCACGACGCGCTATTTCCAACCGCCGCCGCGGATCACGGCGTTCGGTGCCGACAACGAACCCGAAACCGGCATGAACGCCCGGCTGGCGATGCTGGTGGGGCTGGTGGCGCTGGGATTGCCGGCGGTGATGCTGCTGACGCCGCTGGCGGGCGGGTGCCTGCGCGATTCGATCAGCCATCATTACTATGACCCGCTGTTCGGGCCGGTGTTCGTCGGCATGTTGTCATTCATCGGCGGGTTCCTGATTGCCTATCGCGGCGAGAACTGGGCGGAAAACTATGGCGCCTCGCTGGCCGGGCTGGGGGCCTTCGGCGTGGCGGTCTGGCCGACGACCGGGCATGGCTGCGAGGCGATTGCCGGGGTGACTTCGCGGGTGTTCGTCGTGGCGAACCCGGACGGCAACCTGGAACTGGTCCCCGACCGTGACCCGTTCAGCCTGTTTTCCGGGGTGGCCGACCTGCATGTGATGTCGGCGGCCATCGTGTTCGGGTTTCTGGGGCTGTTCGTTCTGGTGGTGCTGCGGCGGGTGGTGCCGGACCGGCACATGGTGGACGGCGAAATCATCCCGACGAAACGCGCCCGCAACATCCTGTACAGCCTGACCGGAGCCACGATCCTGCTGTGCATCGCCGTGCTGGGTCTGAAATCCATGGCGGGCGCAGAATTTCTGGCCCGCTGGGACCGGATGAACCTGACCTTCTGGATTGAGGCGCTGGCGCTCTGGGCCTTTGCGCTGGCGTGGCTGGCCAAGGGGCGGGTGTTTGCGGCGCTGAACGATCCCGTCTAGGGCCGGTCTAGGGCCGCAGGAAGCGCAGGTAGTGCGGGCGGCGGCCTTCGCGCAGCGCCTTGGCCTCGTAGCGCGTCGATTGCCAGCCGTCCCACGGCACGTGGATGTCGCCCGCCAGCCGTTCGAACCCGGCGCGCGGCACCTCGTGCAGGGTCTGGCGGACGTAGTCGGGAATGTCGGTGGCCACATGCAACACCGCCCCGGGCCGCATCACCTTGAACAGCGGGTCCAGATGTTCCGGGGTGACGAAGCGGCGGCGGTGGTGGCGCGATTTCGGCCAAGGGTCGGGATAGAGCAGATAGGCGCGGTCGAATACCGGGGCGGGCATCACTTCGAACAATTCGCGCGCATCCCACGGGTGGATGCGAAACCGGTCGGTCAGGCCGCCATCCTCGATCTTGGCCAGCGCCATGGCGACGGCGTTCAGGAACGGTTCGCAGCCGATGAACGCCACCTCGGGGTTGGTCTGTGCCAGAGCCACCATGTGTTCGCCACCGCCAAAGCCGATTTCCAGCCAGATCGGACGGTCCGGAAACAGCGCGGTCAGATCGACGGGCACCCGGTCGGGGTTGTCGAACACCGACACCGGACCGGGCGACAGGCGCGGCAACAGATGGTCCAGCAGATGTTTCTGCCGGTCGCGCAGCGTCTTGCCGCTGATGCGACCATAGAAATTGCGCCATGGCGTACCGGAGTCGTGAAGCAAGGGGTCTGTCATGGCGGCGGCTGTAACGCAGCACGCGGGCGGGTTCAATCGCGCCGGTCGCGCGCCATCGCCGCCGCCCGCGCCAGCATGTCGGACGTGATGAACGGCACGAACCCGGCATCGGCGCCCAGTGCCGCGTAACGGTCCAAC
>JBGSJU010000242.1:0-2539 GCA_041741655.1 Rhodobacterales bacterium | reverse complement strand
GGCGTGATCTGCGCCTCGGTCACCACGGTCGTTGGCGCCAACCGCACCGCGCGCAGCCCGATCCACATCACCCGACCCGCCTGCGCGTGATGCGCAAGCCGATCCAGCAGACGTGTCTCTGGCATGCCTGTCATTGTGCCGCCCCCCCGCAATCGCTATCTAGCGCGCAACCCGCATTCCCGCCCAAGGAGAACATCATGGCCGCCTATCAATATGTCTATCACATGTCCGGAGTGTCCAAGACCTATCCCGGCGGCAAGAAATGCTTTGAAAACATCCACCTGAATTTCCTGCCCGGCGTCAAGATCGGCGTCGTCGGCGTCAACGGGTCCGGTAAATCCACCTTGTTGCGTATCATGGCGGGCTGGGACAAGGATTTTCAGGGCGAGGCGTGGCATGCCGAAGGCGCGCGCGTGGGGTATCTGCCGCAGGAACCCGAACTGGACCCGACGTTGGACGTGCGCGGCAACGTCATGCTGGGCGTAGCGGCGAAAAAGGCCATCCTTGATCGCTACAACGAACTGGCGATGAACTATTCCGATGAAACAGCCGATGAAATGGCTGCCCTGCAGGACGAGATCGACAGCCAGAACCTGTGGGATCTGGACAGTCAGGTCGATGTGTCGATGGAGGCGCTGCGCTGCCCGCCCGACGATGCCGATGTGACCAAGCTGTCGGGCGGGGAAAAGCGCCGCGTCGCGCTGTGCAAGCTGTTGCTGGAAGCGCCGGAAATGCTGCTGCTGGACGAACCGACCAACCATCTGGACGCCGAAACCATCGCTTGGCTGCAACAGCACCTGATGGACTACAAGGGCACGATCCTGATCGTCACGCACGACCGTTACTTCCTTGATGATATCACCGGCTGGATCCTTGAACTGGATCGCGGACGCGGCATTCCCTACGAGGGCAATTATTCCGCCTGGCTGGAGCAGAAAGCCAAGCGGCTGGATCAGGAAAACCGCGAGGACAAATCGCGCCAGAAGGTGCTGGAAAAGGAACTGGAATGGATCCGGCAGGGCGCCAAGGCCCGGCAGGCCAAACAGAAGGCACGGATCAACGCCTATAACGATCTGGCCGGGCAATCCGAACGCGAAAAACTGTCACGCGCCCAGATCATCATCCCGAACGGCCCGCGTCTGGGCGACAAGGTGATCGCGGTCGAGGGCCTGAAAAAAGCCATGGGCGACAAGCTGTTGATCGAGGATCTGGATTTCGCCCTGCCGCCCGGCGGCATCGTCGGCGTGATCGGTCCGAACGGCGCGGGCAAGTCCACGCTCTTCAAGATGCTGACGGGGCAGGAAAAGCCCGACGCGGGCGAAGTGACCTATGGTGACACGGTAAAACTGTCCTATGTCGATCAGGACCGCGACGATCTGGACCCGAACGCCACCGTATGGGAAGCCATCGCCGACAAGCAGGACATCATCAAGCTGGGCGACGCCGAGGTGAATGCGCGGGCCTATTGTTCCGCCTTCAACTTCAAGGGCGGCGACCAACAGAAAAAGGTCTCGCTGCTATCGGGCGGTGAACGCAACCGGGTGCATATGGCGCGGTTGTTGAAGGCGGGTGGCAACGTGCTGCTGCTGGACGAACCGACCAACGATCTGGACGTCGAAACACTGCGCGCCCTCGAAGATGCCCTGACCGAATTTGCCGGTTGCGCGGTGGTGATTTCGCACGACCGCTTCTTCCTTGACCGCATCTGCACGCACATCCTTGCCTTCGAAGGCGACGCGCATGTGGAATGGTTCGAAGGCGATTTCTCGATGTACGAGGAAGACAAGAAGCGCCGCCTTGGCCCCGATGCGCTTGAACCGAAGCGGATCAAGTACAAGAAATTCACGCGGTAAGGCATCGGTGGGGGGGGGGGGTAGTCCCAATCCTATGTCGCTTGACAGGCCGAGCGGTTTTCTCTTAACCTGTTAACAACCTGGGGAGGGGACCTTGCCGCATCTGCAGATCGACTATTCGCCGAACCTTGCCACGCGGCTGGATATCGCCGCGCTGTGCCGCGTTCTGGCGGATGCAGCCGCGGCGACGGGCGTGTTTCCAGTGGCGGGCATACGGGTGCGTGCGGTGCCGGCAGCGCATGTCCATATCGCCGACGGAAACCCCGATCATGCCTATCTTGACCTGTCGGTACGGTTGCGCGGTGGACGCGATCTTGCAACGCGGCAGGCGGCGACACAGACCATTTTCGACGCGCTTGAAGCGTTTTGCGCGCCCGTGATGGCCACGTCATCCCTGATGCTGTCGATGGAAATGCGCGACATCGACCCGGACCTGTCGCCCAAGGCCAGTTCGATCCGCAACTACCTGCCAAAGGATATGCAATGACCGACCTGCCCACGCATCTGGCGAAACTGGACGCGCATCTGGCGCGGTTCCGCGACCGTGGCATCCTGAACCTGATCAATGGGGCCGATGTGGGCGGCGCGACGTTCGACACCCGATCGCCGGTTGATGACAGCCCGATCTGCACCGTGGCGCGCGGCAGCCTGGCCGACATCGACGCGGCGGCGCGGGCGGCCAAGGC
>JBGSJU010000241.1:0-3096 GCA_041741655.1 Rhodobacterales bacterium | reverse complement strand
GCTGGGACGCCGGTCGAGGGCGCAATGCAGCGCGCCCTCGCCATTGCCTTCCGGGTCGAAATGGCAGTGGCCATCATATGCCTCGCCATCATGGCTGCGGTGGTGTTGGCCGATGTCATCGGTCGCGAACTGGCCGGTCAGGGGATCGAGGGCGCGCAGAAACTTGCGGTCTATGCCTTTGTCTGCGCGGGCTTCCTCGGTCTGCCCCTGACCACGGCGCAGGGCGGGCACTTGCGCCCGCAGTTTCTTGACGGGGTCACCGCGCGGCGGATTTCCCCGGCCGCGGTGGCGCGGCTACAGCACCTGCCCGCCGCGTTGCTGTCCTTTGGCATGGCTTGGGCCGGGCTGTCCTTCGTCATCGAGGCCATCGGTTTCAACGAACGCAGCCCATCGTTGAACATACCGGTCTGGTGGGTGCAGACGGTGGTGCCCTGGGCTTTCTTTTCCTCGGGGCTGCGGCATCTGGTCTATGCGCTGGTGCCCGCGCTGGCGCCGCAGGGTGACGCATCGTGACCACGGTCCTTGCCACGCTGGCGGTGCTGATGATGATCGTGTTGCGTCTGCCGCTATACGGCATTCTCGCCGTCGGGGTGATCTGGCTTTACACGCAGGTGGGCCATGGCCGGATCGAGGATGTCATTCAGGACATGATCTTCTCGGTCGATCAGGAACTGCTGCTGTCGGTGCCGCTGTTCATCCTCGCCGGCAACATCATGGCGCGCGGGTCGATTGCCCGCCGGTTGATCCGGCTGGCCGTAGCGCTGACGGCGCCGGTGCCGGGGGGGTTGGGGGTGGCGGTGGTGCTGTCCTGCGCGCTTTTCGCGGCGATCTCGGGGTCGTCAACCGTGACGCTGCTGGCCGTCGGGCCGATCGCCTATCCGGCGCTGCGCGAGCACGGCTATTCCAACATGTTCGCCTTGGGCAGCCTGTGCGCGGCGGCGACGCTTGGCATCATCGTGCCGCCCTCGATCCCGCTGATCCTTTATGGGGTCGCCACGCGATCCTCGATCACCGACCTGTTTCTGGCGGGGATCGGCCCGGCGATACTCTTGACCGCCCTGCTGGCCGGCTATGCGCTGTTGGCCAATCGCCATATGCCACGCGGCGTCTGGCACCTGCCGGAAATCGGGGCCGCGCTCCGCGGCGGGGTCTGGTCGATGGCCATGCCGGTGGTGATCTTGGGCGGAATCTATTCGGGCCATTTCACCGCAACCGAATCCGCGGCGGTCGCCGTCGCCTATGCCCTGCTGGTCGAAATCCTGATCCATCGTGAAATCGGTCTGCGCGACCTGCGCGATCCTTTCGCGCAGACGGTCTTGCTGGCCGGGGCGCTGCTGCCGATCCTGGCGCTTGCGCTGTCGCTCAACATGTTCCTGACACTGGAACGCGTGCCGCAAGCGTTGGTCGCCTGGATGAGCGGCGTCGTTCACGACCGGCTGAGTTTCATTGCCCTGTCGATGCTGCTGCTGCTTCTTGTCGGCGCGGTGATGGAGATCACCCCCGCCGTTCTGGTCCTCGCACCGCTGCTTCTGCCGTTGGCGCGCACCTATGGCATCGACCCGGTGCATTTCGGCATCATGATGATCGTCAACCTCGAGATCGGCTACCTGACACCGCCGATGGGCCTGAACCTGTTTGTCGCGATGACCGCGTTCCGGCAGGATTTCCTGACCGTGTCGCGCGCCGCTCTACCGTTCATCGCGCTTCTGCTTGTGGGTCTGACGGTGGTCAGCCTGTGGCCCGCACTCAGCCTTTTCTTGATCAGATGAATGAAAAACATGCGGATCAGGGAAACACGCCGGGGCACCCAAGCGGCCGAATCGCGCCCTGCCCGTCCTTGCGACCAATCCGCCGATCCCGCGCGGCAACACAGGCCTCACATCGGTGTCCTTCACCCCTGCACAGGCAGGACGTCACAAGATCTACACTATAACATCGTTGCAATATGCATAATGATGGATATCGATCCGTGGGCCGCAGCGGATCTGTGGCCCATGCCTTTTCTTGTTCAACCTTCAGATGCCGCCAAGGTTTGTGATGTTCAACGCCGAGGCTATCTCCGAGGTTCCACCCGAGCGTCCGCTTGACGTCTTCGTCGGTCGCGACCGGCATGTCGCAGAACTGACGCGGCTCCTTGGCAATGCGTTCCTGCCGCGCAGCGCCGTTGCCTTTGTGACCGGCCGCGCGGGTTTCGGCAAATCCGCGCTGGTGCGGCAAGTGCTGCAAACCGTCCTGCGCCCGGACGACTGGCTGGTGTCGTTCAAATACGATCAGTTCACCGAAGCCTCGCCCGCCAGTCTGTTCGTGAACGGGCTGGACATCGTCGCCGCGCGGATGCTGGCCATGCCAGACAGCCCGCGCGAGGCGATCAGGCGGCGCCTTGTCGATGCGATCAGCCCGAACGGACAACTGGTGGTCAATCTGTGCGGGCGCATGGATGCCCTGCTGGGGCCGCAGCCGGAATTGATCCAGCTGGCGCCGCAAGAGAACCAGACGCGGGTATCCTTTGTGCTGCGGCGCTTTTTCGCAGCACTTTCAGGCCGCAAGGGCCGGGTGTTCATCCATGTGGACGACCTGCAATGGGCGGATGCGGGTACGGTGCGCATCCTTGAAGACATGATCGCGGACTCGTCGCTGCAGAACCTAGCCTTGATCATCGCGCATCGCAGCGGCGATTTCGAAAGCGCGGCAACCCTGCGCCGCATCGTCCGCACGGTCGGCAATCCATCGGTCGAGATCGAGATGGATGCCATGGACGAAAGCGAGATCGCCGACATCCTGTCGCGTCTTGCCCCGGTCTCGCGCCGGCCGCTTGGACCGCTCAGCGCCAGTATCCACAAGGCCACCGGGGGCAATCCGCTGGCCATCGTCAATGTCGTCGATCTGCTGTCGCGGCAGGGCCGCGCGGGCGGTGCCGGTTCGGGCGGGGGGTGGTCGGTCACGGATGATGCGGTCGAACGGCTGGCTTTGGGCGACGGGATCGACGACCTGCTGCAAATGCGGCTGGCCGGGCTGGACGCCGAGGAACGGGAGCTTCTGGGCATCGCGGCCCATATCGGCGACCGGGTCGATGTCGCGCTGCTGCACCGTGTGTCG
>JBGSJU010000240.1:0-4200 GCA_041741655.1 Rhodobacterales bacterium | reverse complement strand
TTGCAGGTCGATGCCGCAGCGCTGTTGGTCTATCGGGCCGCCTGGGCCAAGGACACCGGGGCGCCGCGCGTGACCCGCGAGGCGGCGATGGCGAAACTATATGCCACCGAAGCCGCGCAGCAGGTGATCGACACCGCGCTGCAACTGCATGGCGGCGACGGGGTGCGACAGGGCTTTGCCGTCGAAAGCCTGTATCGCGAAATCCGCGCCCTGCGGATCTACGAAGGCGCCAGCGATGTGCAGCGCGTGGTCATCGGCCGGTCGGTTCTGGGATGATCGGGATGGGCAAATGGGGGCATCGCCGCACAGGCCGTCCCGCCACGGGGGCCATCGCATGATCTATGCCCGCCAGATCAGGGTCGAATTCAATCACTGCGACCCGGCGGGGATCGTGTTCTATCCGCGCTATTTCGAGATGACCAATTCGCTGGCCGAAAACTTCTTTCGCGACGTGGCGCAGATGCCGTTCGAGGCCATGATGGCCCGCGGCGAAGGCGTGCCGACCGCACGGCTGGATGTCACCTTTCACGCGCCATCGCGTCTGGGCGATTTGCTGGACTGGCGGCTGACGGTGCTGCGGGTCGGGGGGTCGGCGCTGGATCTGGACGTGGCGGCGCATGGGCCCGAAGGCTGTCGCGTCAGCGCATCGCAGACACTGGTGCATGTGAATGAACAGGGCCGCCCCTTGCCTTGGTCCGACCCGGTCCGGCACCGCATCACAACCTTCATGGAGGCCGCATGACCGCGCAACTTCTGCATCCCGCCGGCTGGAAACCCGCCAAGGGCTATGCCAACGGCATGGCCGCGCAAGGCCGCTTGGTGTTCACCGGCGGCATGATCGGCTGGAATGCCGACTGCCAGTTCGAAACCGACGATTTTCTGGGCCAGGTCGAACAGACGCTGCGCAATGTCGTGGCCGTGCTGGCCGAAGCGGGGGCGCGGCCCGAACATCTGGTGCGCCTGACGTGGTATGTGACCAGCAAGACCGAATATCTGGCCGACCTGAAGGGGTTGGGCCGGATCTACAAGCAGATCATCGGGCCGCATTACCCCGCCATGGCCGTGGTGCAGGTCGTGGCCCTGATGGAGGACCGCGCCAAGATCGAGATCGAGGCGACCGCCGTGATCCCCGACCGCTGAACCTATCCCCCGGAGCGCCGCGGCAGACGGCGGGGGGGCCAACCCGGAGTGACCCCAATGCTAGGACCGACAGGGCATCTTGATACCTTCACCCGCGACCGCCTGCCGCCCGCCGACACATGGCCGGTGCTGCATCTGGACGGGTTCGATTACCCCGACTGGCTGAATGTCGGGGTGGAACTGACAGACCGCATGGTCGAACGCGGCTTTGGCGACCACACGGCGCTGATCGGCAACGGCCGCAGCCGCACCTACAAGGAACTGACCGACTGGACCAACCGCATCGCGGCGGCGCTGGTCGAGGATTACGGCGTCAAACCCGGCAACCGCGTGCTGATCCGGTCGGCCAACAACCCGGCGATGGTTGCCTGCTGGCTGGCGGCGACCAAGGCGGGGGCGGTGGTGGTCAACACCATGCCGATGCTGCGCGCCGGCGAACTGGCCAAGATCGTGGACAAGGCCGAGATCAGCCACGCGCTCTGCGATACGCGGCTGATGGAGGAGTTGATCCTGTGCGAACGCGCCAGCGCGCATCTGAACACCGTGATCGGATTTGACGGCACCGCCAATCACGACGCCGAACTGGACCGCGCCGCGTTGAAGAAACCGGTGCGGTTCAACGCCGTGCGCACGGGGCGCGATGACGTCGCGCTGTTGGGCTTCACGTCCGGCACCACCGGCGACGCCAAGGCGACGATGCATTTTCACCGCGACCTCTTGATCATCGCCGATGGCTACGCGCGCGAGATGCTGAACGTCACGCCGCAGGATGTGTTCATCGGCAGCCCGCCCTTGGCCTTTACCTTTGGGCTGGGCGGGCTGGCGGTGTTTCCGCTGCGCTTTGGTGCCACGGCAGCGCTGTTGGAACAGGCCAGCCCGACAAATATGGTTGCGATGATACAGGAACACCGCGCGACGGTGTGCTTTACCGCCCCCACCGCCTACCGCGTGATGCTGAAGGCGATTGACGACGGTGCCGACCTCTCCAGCCTGCGCGCCGCCGTCAGCGCGGGCGAAACCCTGCCCGCCCCGGTCTATCAGGAATGGCACGACAAGACCGGCAAACCGATGCTGGACGGCATCGGCGCGACCGAGATGCTGCACATCTTCATCACCAACCGGTTCGACGATCACCGCCCCGGCTGCACCGGGCGCCCGGTCACCGGCTACGAAGCAAAGATCGTGGATGACGCGATGCAGGAAATGCCGCGCGGCCAGACCGGGCGGTTGGCGGTGCGCGGGCCGACCGGCTGTCGCTATCTGTCGGACGCGCGGCAGGCGGTCTATGTGCGTGACGGCTGGAACCTGACCGGCGATGCGTTCTGGCAGGACGATCACGGTTATTTCCACTTTGCCGCCCGCACCGACGACATCATCCTGTCAGCCGGTTACAACATCGCCGGGCCGGAAGTCGAGGCGGCGCTGTTGTCCCATCCGGCCGTGCTGGAATGCGCTGTTGTCGGCGCGCCGGACGCAGAACGCGGGCACATCGTGCAGGCGCATGTGGTGCTGGCGCCGGGCCACACGGGCGATGCGTTGATGGTCAAGGTCTTGCAGGACCACGTCAAACAGGTGATCGCGCCCTTCAAGTATCCGCGCAGCGTGATCTTTTGCGATGCGCTGCCGAAAACCCCGACCGGCAAGATCCAGCGGTTTCACCTGCGCGCCAGACCGGCGCAACCTTAGCCCGCCACCCTTGCCTTCAACCCGGTCAGCGGCCATCCTCTGATCATCCACCCAAGGAGTTTGCCATGGCACGACCGCATGAAAACCACCGAGAGGACGTCGTGGGCCGCGCGAACGTCGCGGATACGCCGGAACTTCTGGCCTATTACGACGATCTGGCCCGGTTCGAGGCCGGCGCGCTGTGGACCGTCGCCAACAAGATCGAACCGTGGCAGCCGAAATCGCAATCCGTGCCGGTGGTCTGGCGCTACAACGACCTGCGATCGCATGTGCTGCGGTCGGTCGATCTGGTCACGCCGGAAAAGGCGGGGCGGCGGGTGATCTACCTGAACAATCCGGGGCGGCAGGATGTGTCGGCGGCGGTCGGCTGGATCTATGCCGGGTTGCAGGTGATGAACCCCGGCGAAAAGGCCGGCGCGCACCGCCATTCCGCCAGCGCGATCCGGTTCATCATGGAAGGCACCGGCGCCTATACGGTGGTCGATGGCCACAAGATGACGCTGGGGCGCAATGATTTCGTGCTGACGCCCAACGGCACCTGGCATGAACACGCGGTCGATCCCGATGGCACCCCCTGCATCTGGCAGGACGGGCTGGACATTCCCTTTGTCAACGCGATGGAGGCGAACTTCTACGAGGTGCACCCGCAAGGCGCCGAACCCGTGGCCTTTCCGGTCGATGACATGACGAAAACCTGGGGCAATCCGGGCCTGCGCCCTTCGGCCGACTGGTCGAAACCCTACAGCCCGATGTTCAAGTATGAATGGGCCCCGACCTATGCCGCGCTGCTGCACTATGCCGAGGCCAGCGAAGGGTCGGCCTTTGACGGCCACCTGCTGGAATACGTCAACCCCGCCACCAATGGACCGGTGATGCCCACGATGGGCGCGTCGATGCAGCGGCTGGCCCCCGGCCAGCACACCCGCGCGCACCGCCACACCGGCAGCTATCTGTATCACTGCGCCAAGGGGGCGGGGTACTCGATCATCGACGGCAAACGCTATGACTGGGCCGAACGCGACATCTTCTGCGTGCCGTCATGGGCATGGCACGAACACGCCAATGCATCCGCCACCGAGGATGCGGTGCTGTTCTGCCTGTCGGACCTGCCGGTGATGCGGGCGATGAGCCTCTACCGCGAACAGGCGTTCGGCGAAAATGACGGCCATCAGCCGGTTGAAGGATAACCCATGAAACTTGTGACCTATCGCGCGTCGGTCGAAGGTGCGGCCCGCTTGGGCGTCATCGCCGGCGATCTGGTTCTGGATGCCGCCGATCTGGGTGCCGCCTATGGCGAGGCGATGCCCGACAGCATGCTGGGCCTGATCGACGCAGGGCGTCCCGGTCTTGCCGCATTGGCCGCGCTGGTGGCGC
>JBGSJU010000239.1:0-10989 GCA_041741655.1 Rhodobacterales bacterium | reverse complement strand
GTGCACGCCCGGCGCGGCGCAGGGGTGTTCGTGGCCGCAACGCCGACCGATTATCCCATCGGGCGGCGTGTGCGGTTCCATCAAAGCCTGCGCGAGGCCGGCCGACTGCCCGGCAAGGAAATCCTGCTGATCGAAACCCGCCGCGCCAGCCCCGAAGAGGCCGCCGCATTGCGTCTGGACCCGGGCGCGCAGGTGCATTGCTATGACGGGTTGTCGCTGGCGGATGGCCAGCCGATTGCGGTGTTCCGATCGGTGTTTCCCGCCGCGCGGTTTCAATGCCTGCCCGCGTTGCTGACGGATCTGCGGTCCGTCACGGCCGCGCTGGCCGCCGAAGGCATCGCCGATTTCACCCGCCAAAGCACCCGCATCACGGCACGGGCCGCAACCCCGACGCAGGCGTTGCACCTGCGCATCCCCGACGGTGCGCCGGTGCTGCGCACCCGCAGCATCAATATCGATCCCGAAGGCGTGCCGGTGGAATATGGCCAGACCTGGTTCGCCGGCGACCGGGTCACACTTACGGTGGCTGATTTGTAGGTTATCGAAAATTCACTGTTTCCTGTGGAAAACTACGAAATTCTGTCACAGCTACGTCATATCTAACCGGCATACACTTTGAATCCCTGAAACAGTGTCGTGTATCGCCATGTCCCGCTCGCCCCTTTCCCTTCGCCTGACTGGCGCGCAGGTCCTGCGCGACGGTGAAATGCAGGCGCGATCGGTGGTGATCGAGGACGGTCGGATTTCCAAGGGCCCGCTGACCGAGATCGATCTGTCGGGCTATCTGATCCTGCCGGGTATCATCGATCTGCACGGTGACGCGTTCGAACGCCACATCGCGCCGCGCCCGTCCGCACCATTTCCCATCGCCACAGGTCTGGCCGGCACCGACCGTGACGCGGCAGCGAACGGGGTGACCACGGCCTATCTGGCGCAAAGCTGGTCATGGGAAGGCGGGTTGCGCGGGCCGGATTACGCGGTGCAACTGCTGGCCGGTCTGGAGGCCTACCGGTCCCGCGCGCTGATCGATCTGCGGGTGCAGATCCGCTGCGAAACCCACACGGTCGATACAAAGGAACGCCTGCTGGACGCCGTGCGCACCCATCGCGTCGGCTATGTTGTGTTCAACAACCACCTCGACGAGGCGGTGATGCTGGCTGAAAAACACCCCGCCGATATCGCGATCTGGGCGCGCAAGGCCGGGCGCAGCCCCGAAGAGCACATGGCGCTGGTCCATGAAACCATGGCGCAGAAACCGCGCGTGCCGCGCTATCTGTGCCGTCTGGCCAAAGAATTCGACCGGCTGGGTGTGGTTTACGGCAGCCATGACGACCCCGACGCCAATACGCGCGAACATTTTTCGATGATCGGGGCCAAGATCTGCGAATTTCCCACCTCGGTTGCGGCGGCCGAAGCGGCGCGTGCCGTGGGCGATCCGGTGCTGATGGGCGCGCCCAATGTGGTGCGCGGCGGGTCGCAATCGGGCAATGTGTCCGCGCTGCATCTGCTGCGCGCACGGCGCTGCGATGCGCTGGTGTCGGATTATTACTATCCCGCGCTGTTGCAAGCGGCCTTCCGGCTGGTGGACGATGGCGTGATGACCCTGCCGCGCGCCTGGGACCTGATTTCCAGAAACCCCGCCGACATCCTGCGCCTGCCAGACCGGGGCCGCATCGATTATGGCCGCCGCGCCGACCTGACGGTGATCCACGCCGAAACGCGCACGGTCGAGGCGACGTTTTCGGGTGGGCGGCTGGCTTATCTGGGCGGCGAGGCGTCAGCGCGGTTCCTGCGCGTCGCGGATCAGGTCATCGCATCGGCGGCGTGACCTAACCGCCGTATTTTTCCAGGAATGCCTCTACGGGCAGATTGCGGAAATCCATCAGCGTGGCGCGCAGCCGGTCATGCGGCCAGTCCCACCAACCCAAGGCGATGATCCGATCCGCAATCGCCGCTGGCTGGCGCAGGCGCAGCACGCGGGCGGGGGTGCCCGCAACAATCGTGTAAGGCGCCACATCGCGGGTCACCACGGCCCCGGATGCCACCACCGCGCCATGACCCACCGTCACCTCGGGCTTGATCATGGCGGCGTGGCCGATCCATGTGTCATGTCCGACGAACGCGCGCCGCGACCGGCGATGGTCGAAAAATGCGGCATCATTGTCCACATCATCCCAGTAATCGGCGGACCGATACAGGAAATGATGGCAGGACGCGGTGTGCAGCGGATGGTCCGTCGCGCCGATGCGGACAAAGGCGGCGATATTGGCGAATTTGCCCACCGTGGTATTGGCGATGTCGGCATAGCGGTCGGTATAGGAATAATCGCCAAGACTGCTGTGCGCGATGCGCGTGCCCTGCCCCAATTCGCAATAGCGCCCGAATGTCGTGTCCGTCACCGAACAGCCGGGATGGATAAAGGGCGCCTCCGCCGTCAGCCGTGCCAATACGAAAGCCCCCGCAAACGGATCAATGTCCGCCGTCGCTGCCCTTGATCAACCGCCCGCGCAACCAGCCTGACAGGCTGTCCATCGCCATGACCATGATCAGGATCAGGATGATGTAATAGCTGACCTCTTCCCAATCCTTCTGCGTGCTGATCGCCTGCGTCAACAACAGACCGATACCGCCACCGGTGATCGCGCCGATCACCGTGGCCGAGCGGGTGTTAGATTCCAGATAATACAGCACCTGGCTGAGCAATACCGGCATGATCTGCGGGATCACGCCAAAGCGATAGCGCAGCGCGGGTTTCGCGCCGGTGGATTCCAGCCCCTCGATCTGTTTGTTGTCGACGTTTTCCAGAGCCTCGGAGAAGATCTTGCCGAAACTGCCGGTATCCGTGATTGCAATCGCCAGAGCACCGGTCAGCGGTCCGGGACCAAAGGCGCGCGACAGGATGATGGTCCAGATCAACCCGTCCACGCCGCGCAGAAAGTCGAACAGCCGCCGTGTTGCCTGCCGCACCAAGACAAAGGGGGTGAAATTCGACGCCGCAAGGAAGGCCAGCGGCAGGGTCACGATCGCCGCCGACATGGTGCCCAGAAACGCCATCAGGATGGTTTCAAAGATCGCCCACAGCACATCGCCATGCCGCCACATCTGGTTGTTCCAGACCTCGGACACCATATAGCTGAAGTTCGACTGCGCCGGGTCCACCCGGTCGCCTGCCACGGACAGCGCAACCAGTTCGCCGAATGAATTGCCGTAGAACGGACTGTCCAGCGTGAAAAAGAACAATTCCCATCCGTATTGATAGCGCAGCACCTCGGTGCGGGCGCGGGTCATCGACAGGCGGCCCGCCTCGGTCGTGATGCCGACGCGCGTGTCGGACGCACTGATCCAGCCGGGGATCTGCCCGTCGGGTGTGGTCAGTTGCACCCGGCCATCGACCAGTGCAATCTCGATCACCCCGTACCCGGGATAGCTATAGCTGACGCGATCATTGCCGGTCATCGTCACCGCATGGCCGTCGGGCAATTCAACCTGTGTCACGCCGGGGGACAGGGTGACCCAATCCGGTTTCATGCCTTCGGGGTATTCGCCCTTTGACTCGCCCTCGATGGCGATGCGGATGTCGCCGGACCGGTTGTCGCGGCTGACATGGGTTTTATGGCTGATGAAATCGGACATCAGGATTTGCGCGTTGTCCATACGCGCCCGTTCGGCCAAGCCCAGAACATCAAACGCAAAGAAAATGTAGATGAAATACAGCGTGATGGCGGCCGGCGCACCAATGGCAATCAGGCGCTTGCGCAGCAACAGTTTGTTCACGGTCGGCAGCACGTCCTGTGCGGCTACGGCATCAACAGCAGCCATGGTTCAATGCCCCTTCACAAGCTTGTCGCGGAAATAGCTGGACGTCTGGTCAACGATCACGATGGTGATGAACAACACAAAGAAAATAGCCACCACCTGGTCGTAGCGGCCCTGCCCCCATTGCATCGCCAGCTTGAGGTCATGGCCGATGCCGCCCTCGCCGACAAAGCCCAGAATGGCCGAGGCGCGGATGTTGATTTCGAACCGCAGCAGCGCATAGGACAGCCAGTTCGGCGCGACCTGCGGAATGACGCCCAGCACCATGCGCTGGATCCACGACGCGCCCACAGATTGCAGCCCCTCGACCGGCTTCAGGTCGGCGTTTTCGGCGACTTCGGAAAACAGCTTGCCCATCGCACCCGCGGTGTGCAGCGCGATGGCGATCATGGCGGGCACCGGGCCACCGCCCAGAATAAAGATCAGGATCAGCGCGATCACGATTTCCGGAAATGCCCTCAGCGTATCCGACACACGGCGGAACAGGCCGATCAGGCCCGGCCAGCGCGCCAACCCGCGCGTGGACAACAGGGCCAGCACCCCCCCCATCAGCGCGCCGATCAGGGTCGATGCCAGCGCGATGTTCACGGTCTCGATCAGGGATGGAATGGCTTCCAGCATCAGGCCCGGCAAAAGGGCTGCCTTTTCATAGGCTTCGCTGACGACTTCGGCCGGGAAATCGAAAATATGGGCAATGCCGTCCCAGAACCCGCCGGCACTGCGTTCGTCGGCCAGCAGAAACCCGGACGTCAGCATGGCGACAAAAATCACCACGACGATGCCGCTATACATCCGCTTGCGGCGGACCATGTCCATGTAATTGTCCTGCATCCGGCGCAGGCTGGCGGGGCTGGTCAGGGTCGCGTCGCTCATGGGCCATCCTCCGGACAGGAAACGGGCGGGGGTTTGTGGCCCCCGCCCGCGATGTTGTGATTACTTCGACTGCAGCTTGCGCGCGGCCACGATGCCTTCGAAATCGGCATGGGTCACCGGGACGAAATCCTTGGCTTCGCCAGCGGCCAGGTTGTAGGCACATTCCTTGTCGGTTTCCCACATGGTGTCGACCAGGTTGTACATCTTGTCCTTGACGTCCTGCGGCAGCGAGCGGCGGATCACATAGGGGCCGTTCGGGATCAGCTTGGACCGCCAGATTTCCTGCATGTTGTTCATGTCCACCAGACCGGCATCCGCAGCCTTGCGGAACGCGCCGTTGGTGAAACCGTCTTCCCATGCGCCCAGACCGTCAGCCCAGGACACGCCCGCCGCGATGTCGCCATTATGCACGCCAATGATGGTCTGCTCATGGCCGCCCGAGAATTTCACTTCGGCGAAATACTTGTCCAGCTCGCCCAGCGAGGCGGTCAGTTCAGCGGCCGGGACCAGATAGCCCGAGGTCGAGTTCGGGTCGGCAAAGGCAAAGGTCTTGCCCTTGGCGGTTTCGATCGAGGTGATGCCCGAATCCTTGCGCGCGAAACCGATCGAATAGTAACCGGTCGAGCCGTCCACGTTCTGGGTGGTCAGCTGCACGTCCACAGCTTCCGGATCGGTCAGGTAGATCTTGGCATAGGCCGAAGCACCCAGACCGGCATAGTCGATGGTGCCGCCCAGCAGGCCCTGGATCACGCCGTCATAGTCGGCGGGGGTGAAGACCTTGACCGGAACGCCCAGCGTGGCTTCGATCTTGGCGCGGTAGCATTCCGCCGAGGTCAGGCGGTCCTGCGCGTTTTCGCCACCCAGGATGCCCAGGCGGAATTCGGTGATCTTGTCCTGCGCGGCAACGGCGCCGGTCAGTGCGGTGGTGGCCACGAGGGCCGCAATCAGCTTTTTCATACGTCGTCTCCGGGTTGGGTGCCCTGCCCGCCGACCGGGCCCGGGCGGGGTAAAAACGGGGGTCAGGCGGTCACGGCATCCGTGGACAGCTTTTCGGCATAGGCGCGGTCCAGCGTGTCGATCTCGGTCGAGGTCGCGGCCTCCGAGAAGGACTCATCCGCACCGTAGATGTCGCGCGCGGCGCTGGTCGTCAGTTGCTCGGCGGTGCCGTCGAACACGACGCGGCCCGCGCGCATGCCGATGATGCGGTCGCAATAGCGCCGTGCGGTATCCAGCGTGTGCAGGTTGCAGATCACCATGCGACCGTCTTCTTCGTGGATGCGGCGCAGGTCTTCCATGACCAGTTGCGCATTCATCGGGTCCAGCGAGGCGATGGGTTCATCGGCCAGAACGATTCGCGGGTTCTGCATCACGGCGCGCGCGATGGCGACACGCTGCTGCTGGCCGCCTGACAGCGCCTCGGCGCGCTTGGCGGCATGTTCGGCGATGCCCAGGCGTTCCAGGATTTCAATGGCGCGCAGGATGTCGGCCTGCGGATACAGGTTGAACATCGTGGTGAGCACCGATTGCCGGTTCAGCGTGCCGTGCAGCACGTTCGACACCACATCCATGCGCGGCACCAGATTGAACTGCTGGAAGATCATCGCGCATCGCGACTGCCACGCGCGTTTTTCCGCGCCTTGCAGGGCGGTCACATCGCGCCCTTCGAACAGGATCGCGCCCGAACTGGCATCCGTCAGCCGGTTCATCATGCGCAGCACGGTCGATTTGCCGGCACCCGACCGCCCGATGATGCCGACCATCATGGGCTTGTCGAATGTCAGGGAAACATTGTCCACCGCCGCATTGGCGCCAAACATCTTCGTCAGGCGATCAAACTGAAGCATGCATCCCATCCCACTGGTTCGCACTGCGGATAGGCGAGTATGACAAAGGTTTTCTGTCATTTTTGTAACAGAAAAATAACAATGCATGATGACGCGCGTGGGCGGCAAACCCTTCACATCACAGCTTCGCGATGGCCGGGGACTGCTGTAAAAAGCGGCGGCGGCGGTCTGGCTGCACGTCCGCCCGATGCGGAACAGGTGTGGCAGCCGGCCTCAGATCCAGACTGTCACGGGTCCGCGTGATGTAGGGGGTTACTGGTGGACTGGGAGGGATTCGAACCCCCGACCCCTTGATTCGTAGTCAAGTGCTCTATCCAACTGAGCTACCAGTCCGTTCCAAAGTGGGCTGGGATTAGCCCTGCGTTGCCGCCAATGCAAGGGCTGTCGGTCGCGAAGGGCGAAATATTTGCCGCACCCGCGGCGCGGCGCGTGCAGCGATTTCAGCTTGAAATATCACCTTTCGGCAGGCGGATGCGGAAATCTGTGCCATCGGGCCCGGTGCGCACCAGATCGAGGATCCCGCCATGCCCGCGCACCAGATCCTGCGCAATCGCCAGACCCAGACCCGTGCCGCCCCGCCGCGCGCCGCCTTCAAAGGCGGTGAACAGCTTGTCACGGGCCTTGGCCGGCAGACCCGGTCCGGTATCCACGACATGAATGGCCCAAGCCGTGCCCTCGTCGGTGGCGCGCACTGCGACCTCGCCGGGCTGGCCGGTCTGCTGGATCGCCTGCCGCGCGTTGCGCACCAGATTGGTCAGCACGCGGTACATCTGTTCCGGGTCCATCCGCACCACCATGCCGGTCGGCACATCCTGACACAAACTGACATCGGCATCGCCCATCGCCATGCGTTCGCTTTCCAGCACATCCTCGACCACATCGAACAGATGCACGTTCGCGCGTTTCGGCGGCGGTTCTTCCGCCTTGCCAAAGGCCAGCACGGCTTCGGTCAGGTTCACCGCGCGGCTGATGGAATTCACCAGCTTGGGGGCCATGCGCCGCACACCGGGATCTTCGGACGCCTGCAACCGGTCGGTGAACAGCTGCGCCGAGGCGAGGATATTGCGCAGGTCATGGCTGACCTTGGCCACCGCCGTGCCCAGTTGCGCCAGCCGCTCCTTCTGTTTCAGCGCGGCGGTCAGCTGGGTCTGCAACGACATCAGCGCCTCTTCGGCCTCGCGCAATTCGCGCACGCTGGCGTTCGGGGTCAGGATCGACCGGGCATCTTCGGGGTGGGCGGCGTAGGTTTTCATGCTGTGGACCACGCCGCGGATCGGATGCACCAGCAACACCCGAACGGCCCAGAATAACAGGGCCGCCGTGATCACCGAAATCACCGCCGACAGGGCCAGAATGCGCAACCCGTAATCCAGCATCGCCGCGCGCAGTGGCGCGGTTGCCATCGTGACCTCGATCAACAGCCCGGCATCGCGCGTCGGATTGCCGATGACCCGGATCACCCGCGGCGTCGGATCGCCCAGTTCCAGCAGCGCATCGCGGATCAGAACCGGCCCGGTCGCCTGCCGCAGGTCATAGGTGGCGCTGATCGGCTGCGGCATCGGCGCCTGCAGGATCAACTGCCGCGCCTCGTCGCGGCGCAACACCACGTTGAACACCTCGGCATTGCGCAGCAGCTCTTCCTCCAGATCGGGCGTGATCATGTCTCCGGCCAACAGCGCCAGCGACGCGATCTGCGCCCGTTCCAGCCGCGACAACAGGTAATCTTCGCGAAACCGCGCGATGGACGGCACAAAGATCAGCACTTCGGCCAGCATCACGAAGATGACGGTCAGGATCAGGAACCGGCCAGAGAGCGAATTCAAAAATGTCACGATCCCTCGGGGGATTGGGTCAGGGCGGGAAAACCGTTATGGCAGCCAGCGTTGCACGAAACGCACGACGCGCTTCACGATCACGCTATCAAACAGCCGCGGCGAGAAATAGGCCCCAGCCGCACGCTTGCCGTTTTCCGCCAGCGTGGGATAGGCCGCGACCATCGCCGCCACCGCCGACATCTTCAGCCGGTTCGCCATGACCAGTGACCACAGCGCCGCCTGTTCACCGGCCTGCGGCCCGACGATGGTCACGCCCACGGGGCGGCCGCGATGCACCATCACCTTGATGAACCCCTGCGCCTGACCGGTGGCGATGGCGCGGTCGTTGTGCGCCATGTCAAACCGCGCCACGTCCAGCGCCGCACCATGGGCCGTCTTCGCCGCGGCTTCCGTCAGGCCGATCTGCGCCAGTTCGGGATCGGTAAAGGTGACGCGCGGGATATGGTCGATGCGGGCCCGCGCCGGCAGGCCGAACAGCACCTCGCGGATGATCAGACCGGCATGATAGCCCGCGACATGGGTGAATTGCAGCCCGCCCGCCACATCGCCGATGGCATAGACCGCACAGTTCGTGCTGCGCAGCCGCGCATCCACCGTGATGCCAGAACGGGTATGATCGATGCCCGCCGCGCTCAGATTCAACCGGTCCACCTCGGGCCGCCGCCCGACCGCGACCAGCAGATGCGAGCCGCTGATGACCCGGCCATCCTGCGTGACAAGATGGATCGCGCCGGCCCGTCCGCGCACCGCGGTCACCGCCATCTGTTCAATGATGGTCACGCCTTCGGCCCGCAATCGTGCCAGCACCAGTGCCGCCGCTTCGGGATCGTCCCGGCCCAAGGCCTGCGCCGCTTCGATCACGGTCACGCGGCACCCCAGCCGCACATGCGCCTGCGCCATTTCCATGCCGATGGGCCCGCCGCCGATGATCAGCAGATGGTCCGGCCGTTCGCGCAGGTTGAACAGCGTCTCGTTGGTCAGGAACGGCACATCGGCCAGCCCGGGGATCGGCGGCACCACGGGGCTGGACCCGGTGGCGATCACGATGCGGCGCGCGGTGATTTCCGTGTCCCCCGCGACCACGGTCCG
Organism: Rhodobacterales bacterium; assembly: GCA_041741655.1. Classification (GTDB taxonomy): domain Bacteria; phylum Pseudomonadota; class Alphaproteobacteria; order Rhodobacterales; family Rhodobacteraceae; genus UBA9554. Next base: position 1,532 of record JBGSJU010000239.1, on the reverse strand, counting down.
GGGACCGGTGAAGGCGGCATAGGCGCGGATGACCGTCACGCCCAGCCCTTCGAACCGTTCCTGACTGTCCACCGGTGCGATATGGGCGATCACGCGCGCCACATGATCCTTGGCGGCGGCATAGTCGATCACCGGCGGCGCCGCCGTGATGCCCATCGCCGCTGCGGCCGTCACGGCATGCGCCGCATGTCCCGCCGCCAGCAGCGCCTTGGACGGCACGCAGCCATAATTCAGGCAATCGCCGCCCATCAGATGGCCCTCGACCAGCACGACGCGTGCCCCCATCTGCACCGCGCCTGCTGCCACCGACAACCCGCCGGACCCCGCGCCGATGACCAACAGATCGCTGGTGATCCGGTCCATGTCAGGTCGCCGTCTGGCCACGCAGGGCCTTGATCACGATGGGCAGGGCCGCCAGCGCGCAGAGCCCCAGAATGGGCATCAGGACAGCCGGTTCAAGGATCACCTTCAGGTTGGGCTTTTCGCCCCGGGCAAACACCTCGCCCAGCCCCGCACCCACCGAGGTATAGACCAGCCCGCCCGGGATGATCCCCAGAAAGGTGGTGATGGCAAAGCGGTGCAACGGCACGCCCACCACGGCCGGCACCAGATTGGCCACGAAAAACGGCACCACCGGCACCAGTCGCATCAGGAACAGCACTTCCCATTGATTGGCGTCCAGCGCGCGCTTCAGCTTGCCCGCCGCCCCGGCGGAGGCATCCATTCTGGACGACAGCCGCGTCCCGAACCCGGCCCGCACGGCCAGAAACACCGCGACGGCGCCCAGTGTGGCCGCGACGACATTGAACACCACGCCCGGAAAGGTCGAAAACAGGAACCCGCCCGTCAGCGTGGCCACCGTTGCTCCGGGCAAGGAGAAGGCCACGATCGTCACATAAGCCAGCACGAACGCCGCAACTGTCAGTGCATAGTGGTGATCGCGATAGGCCAGAAGCGCGGCGCGATGGTCGGCCAGCGCCTGAAAGCTCAGCATGTCGCGCGCCAGAAACGCGCCCGCGACGGCGCCGCAGACCATCAATGCCAACGGCAGGAACCGCAGCAAGGACGCTGGTTTTGGGGCGTTGGCCTGTGTCATCGCGGCGATCCTGCATGTTTTCATCCGGCTGTGCCACCTTGATCCACGGCGAAACTGCAAAACCCGGTCCGGATCACGCGCGCTTGATCGGGGCGCCGGACCGGGGTGCCCCGGCTGCCATGTTTCCACCCCCTGAGTCAGGTATACCGGCGATCAGCGGCCAAATTGTTGCAGTTTCACGACGGTCGGGGTTTGACAGCCGCGGCCCCCGCCCCTATAGACCGGACTTCAGAATTCTGGGGTGACGCGATTCCGCGCCCTCACAACATTGGCCGCCTCCGGGTGGCAAGCACAGGTTCCGCCCATCGGGCGGCAAGATAACGGAGCCGCAGCCATGAAGCGCACCTACCAACCCTCCAAGCTCGTCCGCAAGAAGCGTCACGGCTTCCGCGCCCGCATGGCCACCGCTGGCGGCCGCAAGGTGCTGGCCGCCCGC
>JBGSJU010000238.1:0-2761 GCA_041741655.1 Rhodobacterales bacterium | reverse complement strand
GGCGGGTCGCGCACCGGCCTGCCCACCGGGGCGGTGCTGGCGACGGCCTTCCTGCGCCCGGCGGTCACGGGGTCGTGATGCCAAAGTGACGCTGTGCCTGCAACCCTGATCGGGGTTGCTGCGTGGCTGTGGGTGTCGCGGGGATGATCCCCGACCAATCCAAGAGGCACCACATGACCCAGACCCAATTCCGCCACATCGCCGCCCTTGCCCTGACGGGTAGCGTGCTGGCCACTGCCGCATTTGCCGATGGCCATGCGATGAAAAACCCCGATGTCGGCGGCGCGGCAATGTTTGCCGACAAGACCATCGTGGAAAACGCGGTGAATTCTGCCGATCACACCACGCTGGTTGCCGCCGTAAAGGCCGCAGGACTGGTGGACACGTTGAATGGTCCCGGCCCCTTTACCGTCTTTGCCCCGGTCAACGCCGCCTTTGCCGCGCTGCCCGCCGGCACGGTGGACACCTTGCTGAAACCGGAAAACAAGGCGACGCTGACAACCATCCTGACCTGCCATGTGGTCGGGGCGGCAGCGATGTCCGACGCGATCGCCAAGATGGTCGCCGATGACAAGGGCGCCCACAAGGTGCAGACCTTGGGGGGTTGCGTGCTGACGGCGACGCAGTCGGACGGCAAGATCATGCTGACAGATGAAAACGGCACCGTGGCCACGGTGACGATCGCCGATGTGCGCCAGTCGAACGGTGTGATCCACGTCATCGACGCGGTGATGACGCCCAAGATGTGACCCGGATCGCGGATGAGGCAGGCTTTGGTGGCGTGATCAGTCATGGGGCGCAGTCGTTTTCGGCCGCCTTGGTTCCTGTTTGGTATGTTCCTGCCACATCCGCGTGCGCCGCCCCTGCAAGTCGTCAAAGGGGCGGCGTTTTTGCCAAGTCGCGGATTTATTGCTATGTCATGAACAATGTCGTGAAAGGATATCTGATGAACCGCCGTTTGTTCACTCTCGCTGCGTTGGCCGGCACCTTGTCGGCGCGGACAGCACAAGCCGCCTTTGAAGTCACCCGCACCGACGCCGAATGGCGCGCGATGCTGTCGGAGCTGGAATACAAGGTGATGCGCCGCGAAGGCACCGAACGGGCCGGGTCATCGCCACTCGACCGCGAAAAACGCGCGGGCATTTTCCATTGCCGGGGCTGCGACCTGCCCCTGTATGCGTCCGAGGCGAAATTCGACAGCGGCACCGGCTGGCCATCGTTCTGGCACGCCCTGCCGAACGCAATCGAAACCAAGGACGACCGCAGCCTGTTCGGCCTGCGCACCGAATGTCATTGCCGCAGTTGTGGCAGCCATCTGGGCCATATCTTTGACGATGGCCCCAAACCGACCGGCAAACGGCACTGCATCAACGGCGTAAGTCTGGTGTTCCGGCCGGCCTGACCCACACCATAGCCAACGGCGGGCCACGAAGGGCGACGGTCACGCCGGGAGCGCAGGCCGTGGCGCAAACACCTCGATCGGCGCGCCGACCCCGCGCAAGGCATGGGTGCCAAGCGACACAAGCGGCACGGTCAGATCCTGTGCCACCTCGGCGGACATCAGCAAGGGCTGGTTCAGGGTTTTCGTCATCCCCTCCAGCCGGCTGGCAGTATTGACGGCCCGCCCGATCACGGTGAAATCCAGCCGGTCGGCGGCACCGATATTGCCAAAAAACACTTCGCCGACATGCAGCCCGATCCCGGACCGCAACGGGCGCCACCCGGCGATGCCGTCCAAGTCCTGTGGCGGCGACTGGCCCAGCCGTTCTTCGGCCGCCAGCGCCGCCTGTGCTGCGGCGACGGCCACGGTGGCGGCCGTCTGGCCGCCATAATCGCGGTCCAGCGGGAAAACCGCCAACAGGCCGTCGCCGATGAATTTCAAAACCTCGCCACCGTATTCGGCAACGGTTCCGGCCATGGCCGAAAAATAGGCATTCAGCACCGCCAGCATGTCCTCGGGGGCCAGACGGTCGGACAGGTCGGTAAAACCGCGCAGGTCCGAGACCCAGATCACCGCGTTGATCCGCCGCCCTTCACCGCGCTTGATGCTGCCTTGCAGCACCTGCGCGCCGGCATCGGGGCCCAGATAGGTGGTCATGACATTCTCCGCGATCCGCATGGCGGTATGGCGTTCGACATGTAGCGACAGCAGGCGCAGCAGGTGGTTGATGGTGGCGAACTGATCCGCCGAGAACCCGCCCGCCTGCCGTGTGGCGATGCCGGTGACGTTGTAATATTCGCTGCCGCCCATCGGCAGCGCGGCGTATTCGGTGAAGCCCTGCGCGCGCAGGTCGGCGGAAATCGGAAAGCGGTCCGATGCAGGCTGCGTCAGATCCAGCCGCAGCGGCTGGCCGGTGTTGAACACCACCGCCAAGGGGCTTTCCAGAAATCCGGACAGATGCAGCGTATCCTCCGACACCTGAATTTCGTCGCAGAGGCCATCGACGATGTTCCAGTTCCAGGTGAACCCGACCAGCAGCGGATGCAGCGTGCCGACATGCAGCCCCGCGCGGTCCAGCGGCAGACCCGCCGCCACCATGCGCCAGACGAATTCCTCGAACAGAGGCAACAGGCCGCCGATGCGGATGGCATCACCCAACAGCCACGCCTCAATGGCGGCGGCGTCCTGAACGGCCGGAGCGGTTTGTGTTTTTGAATGCTGTGCAGGAAGCATTCTACGTGAAAAACAAGAATGTTACGCACACAGAGATTTTGACAGATCTCGCCAGTACTCAAGGTATTGACCGAGACAGCTTTCTGG
>JBGSJU010000237.1:0-4899 GCA_041741655.1 Rhodobacterales bacterium | reverse complement strand
CCGCGGCCAGCGATGTGGTGGGGGGCGACGCCTTTGACCGCTTCCGCGACCTGCCCGACAGCCGCGACTGATCCAAACCATCCTGACGACGAAGGGCCCCGCTGCTGGCGGGGCCTTTTTCATGTCAGGTCTTTTACATGTCCGGCCTGCTTCTTGTCCGGCCTGCGCCGGGCAGGGGTTTTCTTTCCGGATGATCCGGTGTTTCGTCGGCGCAACAGCAGGAACACCCATGGCAGTCATCGCAGCCGGCAGCACGTCCACCGACAACACGCGCGGCGCGGCGCTGATGATGGCGTCGATGGCGGCGTTTGTGGTCAACGACACCTTCATGAAAACGCTGGGCGGCGCGGTGCCGCTGTTTCAGCTGTTGTTCCTGCGCGGCATCGTGGCGTCCGGGCTGATCGCGGTGCTGGCGTGGTATCTGGGCGCGCTGCACCTGCGCATCCCGGTACGCGACATGATGCTGATCGGCCTGCGCATGCTGGCCGAAATCGGCGCGGCGTATTTCTTTGTCTCGGCCCTGTTCGCGATGCCGCTGGCCAACCTGACGGCGATCCTGCAGGCCTTGCCCCTGACCGTGACCTTGTCGGCGGCGCTGTTTTTCCGCGAGCCGTTGGGGTGGCGACGGTTGACGGCGATTCTGGTGGGCTTTGGCGGGGTGATCCTGATCGTGCGGCCCGGCGCCGACGGGTTCACCATTCATGCAGTCTTTGCGCTTTTGTCCGTGGTCTGCGTCACGGTGCGCGATCTGGTCACCCGGCGGCTGACCGGGGCGACACCGTCCATCATGGTGACACTGGCAACCTCGGTGGGTGTGATGGGCTTTTTCGGTCTGGGCAGCATCGGCACCGATTGGGTGCCGATCGACGGTGCGCTGGCGCTGCGCATCCTTGGCGCGTCGGGCGCCGTTGTGCTGGGCTATGTGTTTTCCGTGCGGGCGATGCGGGTGGGGGAAATCGGGTTTGTCGCCCCGTTCCGCTACACCTCGCTGATCTGGGCTTTGCTGCTGGGGTGGCTGGTGTTCGGCGATTTTCCGGCACCGCTGACCCTGTTGGGGGCCGCGATCGTGGTGGCGTCCGGCCTCTTCACCTTCTGGCGGGAACGGCAACTGGCGCGGAACCGGGACCGGGCGCGGGTGGCCTGAGGCGCCATCCGGGCGCGTGTTGACAAGGGGGGCGACTCCCCCTATACGCGCCCCATCCGTGACCGGGGGGTTAAACCTGCCGGTCATTTCAAACCTGTTGTGGTCACGATCCGGCCTTGTGCCCGATCCTCTGGAAACCCACCGCGTCGTTCCCGCGAATGAGGGAACGCATGCGGTTTTTTGCGTCCCTATGGGACGTTGCGAAATTGGCGCCGGCCAGACGGCGCATCTTGTGACCTGCGGACGCGCAGGGCGCTTAACTGAAACCCGCAGGGCCCGCCCTGCAGCACATGTGAAGAATCGGGGAAAGAGACCCAATGCCAACGATCCAGCAGCTGATCCGCAAGCCGCGTCAGCCCAAAATCAGACGGTCGAAATCGCAGCACCTTGAACAGTGCCCGCAAAAGCGCGGCGTCTGCACCCGGGTTTACACCACGACGCCGAAAAAGCCGAACTCGGCCATGCGGAAAGTCGCCAAGGTGCGCCTGACCAATGGCTTCGAGGTCATTTCCTACATCCCCGGTGAAAAGCACAACCTGCAGGAACACTCGGTGGTCCTGATCCGCGGCGGTCGGGTCAAAGACCTTCCCGGCGTGCGCTATCACATCCTGCGCGGCGTTCTGGATACCCAAGGTGTCAAGGATCGTCGTCAGCGTCGTTCGAAATACGGCGCCAAGCGTCCGAAATAAGAGGTATTCCAGATGTCCCGTCGTCACGCCGCCGAAAAACGCGAAGTCTTGCCGGACGCCAAGTATGGCGATCGTGTCCTGACCAAATTCATGAACAACCTGATGATCGACGGCAAGAAGTCGGTCGCAGAGCGCATCGTCTATTCGGCCATGGAACGTATCCAGGCCAAGGTGAAACGCGCGCCCATCGAGATGTTCCATGAAGCCCTGGACAACATCAAACCCGCCGTCGAAGTGCGGTCGCGCCGCGTCGGTGGTGCCACCTATCAGGTTCCGGTCGAAGTGCGCACCGAACGCCGCGAGGCGCTGGCGATCCGCTGGCTGATCATCGCGGCGCGCAAGCGCAACGAAAACACCATGGAAGAACGCCTTGCCGGCGAACTGATGGATGCGGTCAACGGCCGCGGCACCGCCGTGAAAAAGCGTGAAGACACCCACAAGATGGCCGACGCCAACAAAGCGTTCAGCCACTACCGCTGGTAAGGAAACCTGATCATGGCCCGCGAATATCCGCTTAACCGCTACCGCAATTTCGGCATCATCGCGCATATCGATGCCGGAAAGACGACAACGACCGAACGGATCCTGTATTACACCGGCAAGACCCACAAGATCGGCGAAGTGCACGATGGTGCCGCGACGATGGACTGGATGGAGCAGGAACAGGAACGCGGGATCACGATCACCTCCGCCGCGACCACCACGTTCTGGCAGCGCCAGATCGACAGCGACAACCTCTCGGCAGACGACAAGTATCGTTTCAACATCATCGACACCCCCGGCCACGTCGATTTCACCATCGAGGTGGAACGCTCGCTGGCCGTTCTGGACGGCGCTGTTGTGCTGTTGGACGGCAACGCCGGTGTGGAACCGCAGACCGAAACCGTGTGGCGTCAGGCTGACCGCTACAAGGTCCCGCGCATCGTGTTCGTCAACAAGATGGACAAGACCGGCGCGGATTTCATGAACTGCGTCAAGATGATCCGCGACCGGACCGGGGCCAACCCCGTGCCGATCCAGTTGCCCATCGGGGCCGAGGACAAGCTGGAAGGCATCATCGACCTCGTGACCATGGAAGAATGGGTCTATCAGGGCGAAGACCTTGGCGCGTCCTGGGTGCGCCGGCCGATCCGGGCCGAACTGTTGGAAGACGCGCAGAAATGGCGTTACAACCTGCTGGAAATCGCGGTCGAACAGGATGACGCCGCGATGGAAGCCTATCTGGAAGGCAAGGAACCCGACGCCGAAACACTGCGCAAGCTGATCCGCAAGGGCACGCTGGCCATCGATTTCGTGCCGGTTCTGGCTGGGTCCGCGTTCAAGAACAAGGGCGTGCAGCCGATGCTGAACGCCGTGATCGACTATCTGCCCGATCCGCTCGATGTGCCTCCCTACGTGGGTTTTGCTCCGGGTGACGAAACGGAAACCCGCAACATCGAACGTTCGGCCGATGATGGTCAGCCGTTCTCGGGTCTGGCCTTCAAGATCATGAACGACCCCTTCATGGGCACGCTGACCTTCACCCGCGTCTATTCGGGCCAGGTGAAAAAGGGCGACCAGATCCTGAACGCGACCAAGAACCGCAAGGAACGCATCGGCCGCATGGTGATGATGCACGCGAACAAGCAGGAGGAAATCTCCGAAGCGTTCGCGGGCGACATCATGGCGCTGGCGGGTCTGAAGGAAACCACCACGGGCGACACGCTGTGCGATGCCGCGAAACCGGTGGTTCTGGAAACCATGACCTTCCCGGTCCCGGTGATCGAGATCGCGGTCGAACCGAAATCGAAGGCCGATCAGGAAAAGATGGGTCTGGCGCTGGCCCGTCTGGCCGCCGAGGATCCCTCGTTCCGCGTCGAGACGGACATCGAATCCGGCCAGACCATCATGAAGGGCATGGGCGAACTGCACCTCGACATTCTCGTCGATCGCATGCGCCGCGAATTCAAGGTCGAGGCCAACATCGGTGCGCCGCAGGTGGCCTACCGTGAAACGATCAGCCGCGCGACCGAGATCGACTATACCCACAAGAAGCAGACCGGCGGCACGGGCCAGTTCGCCCGCATCAAGCTGATCATCGAACCGACCGAACCCGGCGAAGGCTATTCGTTCGAATCGAAGATCGTCGGCGGTGTGGTGCCCAAGGAATACATTCCGGGCGTCGAAAAGGGCATCAAGTCGGTGATGGACAGCGGGCCCTTGGCCGGCTTCCCGGTGATCGACTTCAAGGTGGCGCTGATCGATGGCGCCTACCATGACGTGGACTCCAGCGTGCTGGCCTTCGAAATCGCCACCCGCGCCGCCATGCGCGATGGCCTGAAGAAAGCCGGCGCGAAACTCTTGGAACCGATCATGAAGGTCGAAGTCGTGACGCCCGAGGAATACACCGGGTCGATCATCGGCGACCTGACCTCGCGCCGCGGCATGGTGCAGGGGCAGGACAGCCGCGGCAATGCCAACGTGATCAATGCGATGGTGCCGCTGGCCAACATGTTCGGCTACATCAACAACCTGCGCTCGATGTCCTCGGGCCGCGCGGTGTTCTCGATGAGCTTCGACCATTACGATGCCGTGCCGCAGAACATCTCGGACGAGATTCAGAAGAAATACGCTTGACGGTGCGGCGGGCTGGTCCCGCCCTGCCACACCGTAAGGTGGGGGGTCACCCCACCGTCACCGACTTGAGAATTAAGGAGTATACCCCATGGGTAAGGCAAAGTTTGAACGCAACAAGCCGCACGTCAACATCGGCACGATCGGCCACGTTGACCACGGCAAGACGACGCTGACGGCGGCGATCACGAAGTATTTCGGCGAATTCCGCGCCTATGACCAGATCGACGGCGCGCCGGAAGAAAAGGCGCGTGGCATCACGATCTCGACCGCGCATGTGGAATACGAAACCGCCGCGCGCCACTATGCCCATGTCGATTGCCCCGGCCACGCCGACTATGTGAAGAACATGATCACCGGCGCCGCGCAGATGGACGGCGCGATCCTGGTCTGTGCCGCGTCCGACGGCCCGATGCCGCAGACCCGCGAACACATCCTGTTGGGCCGCCAGGT
>JBGSJU010000236.1:0-3935 GCA_041741655.1 Rhodobacterales bacterium | reverse complement strand
CCCCAGGCCCCCGCCGCGATGAAGGATCTGCGTTTGCCGTCCACGGGTGCCGATGGTGCCCGAGAAGAGCGCGTGCGCATGACCCGCCTGCGCCAGACCATCGCGCGCCGCCTGAAGGATGCGCAGAACTCTGCCGCGATGCTGACGACCTACAACGAGGCCGACATGTCCGGCATCATGGGTCTGCGCAACGAATTCAAGGACATCTTCGAGAAGAAGCACGGCGTAAAGCTTGGCTTCATGTCGTTCTTCGTCAAGGCATGTTGTCACGCGCTGGCCGAGGTGCCCGAGGTGAATGCCGAGATCGACGGCACCGACGTGGTCTACAAGAACTATGTCCACATGGGCGTGGCGGTCGGCACCCCCACCGGCCTCGTGGTGCCGGTGGTGCGCGACGCCGACCAGATGAGCTTTGCCGCGATCGAGAAAAAGATCGCCGAACTGGGCCTGCGCGCGCGGGACGGCAAGCTGTCGATGGCGGAAATGCAGGGCGGGTCGTTCACGATCTCCAACGGCGGGGTCTATGGCTCGCTGATGTCCTCGCCGATCCTGAACCCGCCGCAATCGGGTATTCTGGGCATGCACAAGATCCAGGATCGCCCCGTCGTGGTGGCTGGCCAGATCGTGATCCGCCCGATGATGTATCTGGCGCTGAGCTATGATCACCGCATCGTGGACGGCAAGGGCGCGGTGACGTTCCTTGTGCGCGTCAAAGAGGCGCTGGAGGACCCGCGCCGGTTGCTAATGGATTTGTGATCCCACCAAAAGGGGCATCAGATGCAATTCTTGTCCGAAATTGGGATTGTGCTGATACTCCTCGTTATGGGAGCAACCATAGTCGGTGTGCGAAGACGGGTTATCGCGATCAAGAACCAGATCGGGCGCTTGTCCATGACGTTTCTTAAGATTGAGAAGGACTTGGAATCGTTGCAACTTTCTTTGCTTGCCATGGCTGAGCATGACGCGAAGTTGCACGAAAAAATTCACGCTATCTATCGTCGAAAAGACCTGCGTTTTGCGGATATTGTCTCAAGAGGCACTCTCCCGTCTGAGATAATGCGCGGACTGGAAGAACCTGACATCGAGGACGACCCGAATTATTGGTCTGACGATCGACTGAAGAAGTTTGGCTTTTCACGTGAGAATTCCTTAGAGGAAGATGCCCTCTCTGGAATTGAAGCGTTTGATAAATGAGCGGCGATAATCCTTCTTTCACCCTTGCGTCCTGCATGCGCAACGAAGGGCTGTTCCTGCTGGAATGGCTGGCGCATCACATGGGGCTGGGGTTCGACCGCATAATCGTGGTGACGAATGATTGCACCGACGGGTCGGATGCCCTGCTGGACCGGCTGGCGACGCGGGGGCTGGTGACGCATGTCGCGCAGGATGTGCCTGATGGCGCGGCCCCGCAGGATGCAGGCATGGACCATGTGCTGCGCCTGTGCCGCGAACAGGGCCTGACCCATGTCCTGCATATCGACAGCGACGAGTTTCTGGCTCTGGACGGCACATTGGCCGATCTGATGGCGCGCACCGCCGCCGCCGATGTGGTCCCGATCCCGTGGCGGATGTTCGGCGACGGCGGCGTGACCGACTGGACGCCGGGCGATCTGGTCACCGAACGGAACACCCATGCGGAGCCCTCCGCCCAACCCGGCGTGACTAAGTTCAAATGCCTGTTCCGTGTGGCCAGTTTCGCCCGCGCCACCGATCACAACCCGCTGGACCCCACCATCCCCGACCCGGTGGTGATGACGCCGGATGGCCAAGCCCTGTCCAATGCCACGCTGTTTCAGGCGAAATCCAGCCGGTTTCGCCCGCATGACCTGGCCTGCGCCAGTCGCACGGCACGGCTGAACCACTATGCCGTCCGGTCCGAGGATGTGTTCCTGATGAAGAACGACCGTGGCGACGGGCAGGGCAAGACCGGGGACCGCAAGTATCACCTCGGGTCGCAATGGCACCAGATCGCCAACCGCAACGATGTGCCGGACGCCAGCATGGCGCCGCATCTGCCCGCGATCCATGCCCGGTTGACCGATCTGCGGGCCGACCCCGAAACGGCGCGGCTGGAACGCGCCTGTCAGGACTGGTTCATCCAGCGCCGCAGCGCCATCCTGACCCCCGCCACCCGCCGCCGCTGGACGAAAGGAGCCGCCGCATGACCCCCGAACTGACCGCGCTCGCCTTGGCCGCACTGGTGCAGGTGTTGCAATTCCTGCTGTATTCCGTGCTGGCGAATATGCAGGTCGGCCCGAAATACGCCATGGGTCCACGGGATGCGCCGCGGCAGTTGTCTGGTGCCGCCGGACGCGCACAGCGCGCCATGAACAACCATTTCGAAGGGCTGATCCTGTTCGGGATCGCCGTCACAGTCGTCACCCTGTCCGACAGCGCGAATGGGGCCACTGCCGTCGCCGCGCTGGTCTATCTGGTGGCGCGGGTGCTCTATGTGCCGGCCTACATGTTCGGGCTGGCGCCGTGGCGGTCCATCATCTGGAGCTTTGGCCTGTTGGCCACGGTCTATCTTCTTGTCCATGCGCTCGTGTCCTGAGCCTCGCACCAAAAGGAAAATCCCATGTCCAGCTATGATGTCATCGTGATCGGCGCCGGCCCCGGCGGCTATGTCTGCGCGATCCGCTGCGCGCAACTGGGGCTGAAGGTGGCCTGTGTCGAGGGGCGCGCGACGTTGGGCGGCACCTGCCTGAACGTCGGCTGCATCCCCTCGAAGGCGTTGCTGCACGCGTCGCACATGCTGCACGAAAGCCACGAGAATTTCGCCAAGATGGGTCTGAAAGCCACGGTGAAGGTCGATTGGGCGCAAATGCAGGCCTACAAGGACGATGTGATCGCGCAGAATACCAAGGGCATCGAGTTTCTGTTCAAGAAGAACAAGGTGGACTGGATCAAGGGCTGGGCATCGATCCCCGCGCCAGGGCAGGTGCGGGTCGGTGACACGGTGCATGCGGCCAAGGCGATCGTCGTCGCGACCGGGTCCGAGGCCGCCAGCCTGCCCGGCGTGACGGTGGATGAAAAGGTCATCGTGACCTCGACCGGCGCGCTGGAACTGGGCAAGATCCCCAAGACGCTGGCGGTGATCGGTGCCGGCGTGATCGGGCTTGAACTGGGGTCGGTCTATGCCCGGCTGGGCACACAGGTGACGGTGATCGAATATCTGGACGCGATCACACCCGGCATGGACGGCGAGGTACAGAAAACCTTCAAGCGGATGCTGGAAAAGCAGGGCCTGACCTTTGTCATGGGGGCCGCCGTGCAATCCGCGACGCCGGGCAAGACCGGCGCGACGGTGCGCTACAAGCTGAAATCGGACAACAGCGAACATGATCTGGCCGCCGATATCGTTCTGGTGGCGACAGGGCGGCGGCCTTACACGTCGGGTCTGGGACTGGAAGGGCTGGGGGTGCAGATGAGCCCGCGCGGGCAGGTCACCACGGATGCGCATTGGCAGACCAGCCTGAAGGGCATCTATGCCATTGGCGATGCGATCACTGGCCCGATGCTGGCCCACAAGGCCGAGGATGAGGGCATGGCGGTGGCCGAAGTGATCGCGGGCAAGCATGGCCATGTGAATTACGGCGTGATACCCGGCGTGATCTATACCCACCCCGAGGTGGCCAATGTCGGCGCGACCGAGGAGCAACTGAAGGCCGAGGGGCGCAGCTATAAAGTCGGCAAGTTCAGTTTCATGGGCAATGGCCGCGCCAAGGCGCAATTCGCCGGCGACGGGTTCGTCAAGATCCTGGCGGACAAGGACAGCGACCGCATTCTGGGCTGCCACATCATCGGGCCGCAGGCGGGCGATCTGATCCACGAAGTCTGCGTGGCGATGGAATTCGGCGCCGCGGCGCAGGATCTGGCGCTCACCTGCCACGCCCACCCCACCTTCAGCGAAGCGGTGCGCGAGGCGGCTCTCG
>JBGSJU010000235.1:0-2660 GCA_041741655.1 Rhodobacterales bacterium | reverse complement strand
GCGCACCTGCCCTTGACCTGGCGCGGCGCTGGCCGTCACCTCAAACCCACCAAGGCTGAGCAAGGCCAAGACGGCCGCTACCGCGATCACCATCAACAGCCCGCCCAGCCACCCGACCATCGCCCGCCACAGATGCAGCGTCGGCGACAGTCGGTCCGCCGGAAACAGCGAGGCGCCGGTGGTGGTCAGGGCCGAGGTCATCTCGACATAGGCATTCAGGAACGACGTCGTCTGCAACGCGGCATGGAACGGCACCGCCAGCCACAGTGGCAACAGCACGAACGCCGACATCAGCGCCAAGAGGTTATGCATCAGGCTGCGCCGGCGCGGCTGATTGCTTTGGGCGACCGCGACGAACGCCAGCAGGGTCAGGCCCAGCAACCCGGCATAAAAGAACGTGCGCGCCTCACCGTGGCTGTCGAGCGCGAGGGCAAGGCCCGCCGGCGCGAACATGGCCGCCGACCCGACCCCTGCGATCAGCAGAAACAGCGGTTGATCTGACAGGCGCAGCCGCATGGGTCAGAAATAATCGATCGAGACCTGCAACAGGCGCTCGACCTCTGGCACGTCCTTGGCCATGCAGAACAACAGGATGCTGTCGCCGTCATCCACCCGCGTCTCGCCGGTGGCCTTGATCACGGTCTTGCCCTTGCGCAGCGCGCCGACAAGCACGCCTTCGGGAAAATCGATGTCGCGGATGCGCTGGCCCGAAATCGGCGAGGTGGACAGGACCTCGGCCTCGATCACCTCGGCCTCGGCATCCCCGATGGAATAGACGCCCTTGACCCGGCCATGCCGGATATGGCGCAGGATCGACGACACCGTGGTGGCGCGCGGGTTGATCCACCCGTCGATGCCCAGAGGCGCCATCAAGGGCACCAGTGTCGGGTCATTGACCAATGCGATGGCCAGCGAACAGCCTTCGGCCTTGGCGCGCACGGCGGCCAGCATGTTGACCTTGTCATCATCGGTGACGCACAGCACGGCATCGGCGCGGTCCACATTCGCCTCGGCCAACAGCGCCACATCCAGCCCGTCCCCGTTCAACACGATGGTGCGTTCCAGCGCATCGGCGGCGCGTTCGGCCACGCCGCGATCCTTTTCGATCACCTTGGCGCGCAGCCGTCCGCCGCGTTCTTCCAGTGCGCGAGCCACCGCAAGACCGACATTGCCGCCGCCGATGATCAACAGCCGGTCCTGACGGCGGGATTTCTTGCCAAAGATTTCCATGGTGCGCGGGATGTCTTCGGTCAGCGCGATGACATAGCAATCGTCACCGACATACAGCTGGTCCGCCGCGGCGGGCGCGAACAGCCGCCCGTCGCGCCGGATACCCACCACCACGGCGCGCAGTGTCGAAAACAGGTCGGTCAACTGCCGCAGCGGCGTGTTGACCACAGGGCAATCGGCATCCAGCGTCAGGCCCAGCAGTTGTGCGCGGCCTTCCATGAAGAATTCGGTGTCGAACGCCTCGGGGTTGGCGATGCGCCGCAGCGCGGCCTCGGCCACTTCGCGTTCCGGGCTGATGATGACGTCGATCGGCAGATGGTCGGTGCGATACAGATCGGAATAGATCGCATCCAGATAGCTGCGCGCCCGCAACCGGGCGATCTTGCGGGGGATGCCGAACACCGAATGGGCGACCTGACAGGTGACCATGTTCACCTCGTCCGAATAGGTGGCGGCGATGATCATGTCGGCGTCGCGCGCGCCCGCGCGGTCCAGCACATCGGGATAGCTGGCAAAACCGGCGATCCCCTGCACATCCAGCGACTCGGTCGCGCGGCGGATCAGGTCGGCGTTCTGGTCAACCACGGTCACGCTGTTCTTTTCGCCCGCCAGATGGCGTGCAATCTGCCAGCCAACTTGACCGGCGCCACAAATGATCACCTTCATGCCTGCGCCCATCCCGGAATTTCGGCATGGGTCTGCTTGGCAGATGCGCCTGCGACGGTCAATCCGATTGTCATTTTGCGCCCATGTCTTAAAGTGTTGGCATGAAAAGACTGGTGGCTCTGTCCCTGATCCTGTGTTCGGCCTGCGCGCCGACGACGATCTATTATCGCGAAGGCGCGGGCGTTGCCGCGGTTGACAGGACCTTGGCACGCTGCACGGCGCAGGCCGCCCGCGATGTCCCGGTGGTGCTGGAAACCCGCTACACCCCGCTCCGGGTCGTTCGCGATACCTTTTGCGATCCCGATGGCAATTGCACCGTGGAAATCGACACCGAAGGCGGCGATGCCTATGATGTCGATGTGAATGCCGAACGGCGAACGGCGGCGGTGAACCAGTGCATGGCGCGTGAACGGTTTACCCCGGTGACCTTGCCCCCCTGCCCGCCCAATGTGGCGCGCGCCGCCCCCGCCGGACCGACCACCACCCTGCCCCGGTTGACCCCGAAATCCTGCGCCGTGTCGCGTGACAGTGGTGTGCGGATCGTGACGCCCGGGTAGCACCGGCGACGATCAGTCCTCGTCGGCATCGCCGCCCTTTGACCCGCCCACCACGTTCAGCGATTTCAACTTGCGGTGCAGGGCAGAGCGTTCCATGCCGACAAAGGCCGCCGTCCGACTGATGTTGCCGCCGAAACGGTTGATCTGCGTCAGCAGGTATTCGCGCTCGAACGCCTCGCGCGCCTCGCGCAGCGGCAGCACGGCCAG
>JBGSJU010000234.1:0-4614 GCA_041741655.1 Rhodobacterales bacterium | reverse complement strand
TCGATCACGTCGATCGGGTGACGCTGGCCGGCGCGTTCGCCGCGCTGCTGGCGGCGATCCCGGTACGGGTGATCACGGCGGACGATCTGGCCTTGCGCGGGGCTGCGCGGATGGCCATGACCATACGCTAAGGTACGTTTCTAGCGTCCACGCCGCCGTCGCCCGCCGGCGTCCATCTCGCCCTTGGGGTTGAAGCTGACCTGCGGCAGCGTGACGATTGCGGCCAGTTGCGGGAACGGGTCGGTGGCATGCGGGATCGCGTTGGCGGCGATGAAATGTTCCTGAAACCGCGGCTCGATGGCGGTTTCGACCTTGGTGATGCTTTTCACCGTTGCCTCGATCTCGGCCCGCGACGCGCGATTGAGCAGTGCGATGCGCGCCCCGGTGCCCGCCGCATTGCCGGCACTTGTCACCTTGTCCAGCGCCACGTCGGGGATCATCCCCAGCACCATCGCGTGTTTCGGGCTGATATGCGCGCCGAACGCACCGGCAAGGACCACGCGGTCCACGTGATCGACGCCCATTTCATCCATCAGCAAACGTGCGCCCGCGTATAGCGCCGATTTCGCCAGCTGGATTGCGCGGATATCGCCTTGCGTTACGGAAATCAGCGGGCCGCCCGTGGCGCGCCCGTCATGGATCACATAGGCATGCGTGCGGCCCTCGGGGATCGACCGCGCCGTGCCGGTCTGTTCCGCCGATCCGATCAGGCCGGACGCGTCCAGCAATCCCGCCATGCGCAGTTCCGCCACCGCCTCGATGATGCCCGATCCGCAGATGCCGGTGATCTGTGCGTCCGCCGGGAAAGCGGGGTCATCCGACCACGCATCCACTCCGATGATACGAAAACGTGGGTCTTTGGATATCGGATCAATCTCGATCCGCTCGATCGCTCCCGGTGCGGCGCGCTGCCCCGCGCTGATCTGTGCGCCTTCGAACGCCGGGCCGGTGGGCGATGAACAGGCCAGAACGCGGCTGCGGTTGCCCAAGAGGATTTCGGCATTGGTGCCCACATCGACGATCAAGGCCAGATCGTCGGATTTGTCGGGTTCTTCGGACAGCGCCACCGCCGCTGCATCTGCCCCCACATGCCCTGCGATGCAGGGCAAGAGGTAAACCTGCGCGCGCGGGTTCATCGTGGTCAGGTCCAGTTCGGTGGCGGACAGCGTGAGCGACGACGACACCGCCAGCGCAAACGGTGCCTGTCCCAGTTCGACCGGGTCGATGCCCAACAGCAAGTGGTGCATGACCGGGTTGCAGACGATCACCGCCTCCATCACCGATGCAGGGGCCACGCCGGCCTCGGTCGTCAGCGTCTGCACCAGCCCGTTCAGGGCAACCCGCACGGCAGCAGTCATTTCCGCTGCACCCGTCGGGTTCATCATGGCGTAACTCACGCGGCTCATCAGGTCTTCGCCAAAGCGGATCTGCGGGTTCATCACACCCGAGGACGCCCGCACCTCGCCCGACACCAGATCGCAGAGATGCGCGGCGATGGTGGTGGAGCCGAGGTCGATCGCCAGCCCGTAAAGCCCGCCTTCGTAAAGCCCCGGCCAGAGATCCAGAATTTCCGGCGCCCCGCCGCGATGATCCTGATAGAGCGCGACGGTGACCTGCCACTGGCCCTTGCGCAGGCTGGGTTGCAGCCGCGCCATCACTGGCAGCGCCATGCGGGGTCGCGCCACCTGCCATTGCACGGCCAGCGCGTCGGCCAGCCGTTCCAGATCGCCCGACGGCTCGTCCATGTCGGGTTCCGCGACCTCGACGAAATACAGCCGCACGGCGGGGTCCATCACGATGTCGCGCGCGGTGACCGCCTTGCGCACCACCTGGCGGTGGACCTGGCTTTCGGGCGGCACATCAATCACCACATCGCCCTGGATGCGGGCCTGACAGCCAAGGCGGCGGCCATCCAGCAACCCGCGCTTGTCCTTGTACCGCTGTTCCACCGCGTTCCAATCGGTCAGCGCATCGGGGGCGACCGTCACGCCATGTTTGGAAAACTCGCCGAACGACGGTGTGATCTGGCATTTCGAACAGATGCCGCGCCCGCCGCAAACGCTATCCAGATCGACGCCCAACTGGCGCGCCGCATGCAGCACCGGTGTGCCAACCGGGAACCGCCCGCGTTTGCCGGACGGGGTAAAGATAACCAAGGGATCCGCCACCGTCACCGGCTGTGGATCTGCCATGGCATCAGTCATCTGGGTCGTCATCGTTTTCCGTCCTTTTGCACGTCGCCGTGCATCCTATGCTGCATCACGGCAAAGGAAAGCGCGCTTGCGGCATTTCTGACGGTCAGACCGGCAAACCATGTTCCAAGGCATGTGCATTGTCCGGGGTTTCCCCCGCGGGCCATCCGTGCAATACGGCCTCGTCAAACGAGACACTCCAAGGAGACCCCAATGGAGATTCGCGAGGCGTTCACCTTTGATGATGTGCTGCTGGTGCCTGCCGCATCCAACGTCTTGCCCGGCACGGCCGATACCCGCACGCGGGTCACCCGCGCGATCATGCTGAACATTCCACTTTTGTCGTCGGCCATGGATACCGTGACCGAGGCGCGGATGGCGATTGCCATGGCGCAGGCGGGCGGCATGGGCGTGATCCACAAGAACCTTGATATCGCGGCGCAGGCGCAGGCGGTGCGGCGGGTGAAACGGTTTGAAAGCGGCATCGTCTACAACCCGATCACCCTGCGGCCCGATCAGACGCTGGCGGATGCGAAAGCCTTGCAGGAACGGTATAACGTGACGGGTTTCCCGGTGGTGGACGCGCGTGGTCTGGTGGTCGGCATCGTGACCAACCGCGACATGCGCTTTGCGACGTCGGATGACACGCCGGTGCGGGTGATGATGACGTCGGACAATCTCGCGATGCTGACCGAACCTGCGGAACTGGAAGAGGCCAAAAGCCTGATGAAGGCGCGGCGCATCGAAAAGCTGCTGGTGACCGATGGCAAGGGCAAACTGACGGGGCTGTTGACGCTGAAGGATACCGAACAGGCGGTGCTGAACCCCACCGCCTGCAAGGATCATCTGGGCCGGTTGCGCGTCGCGGCGGCAACGGGTGTGGGCGACGCGGGCTTTGCGCGCACCGAGGCACTGATCGATGCCGGCTGCGACATCATCGTGATCGACACCGCGCATGGCCACAGCTCCGGCGTGATCGAGGCGGTCGCGCGGGTGAAGCGCCTGTCGAACGAGGTGCAGGTGATCGCGGGCAACGTCGCCACCGGGGATGCCACGCGCGCGCTGATCGATGCGGGGGCGGATGCGGTCAAGGTCGGCATCGGGCCGGGGTCGATCTGCACCACCCGCATCGTGGCGGGCGTGGGCGTGCCGCAGATGACGGCGATCATGGATTGCGCCAAGGCGGCCGGCGATGTGCCGGTGATCGCGGATGGTGGCATCAAGTATTCCGGCGATTTCGCCAAGGCGATTGCGGCCGGGGCGTCCTGTGCCATGGTCGGCAGCATGATCGCCGGCACCGACGAAAGCCCCGGCGAGGTGATCCTGTATCAGGGCCGCAGCTTCAAATCCTATCGCGGCATGGGAAGCTTGGGTGCCATGGCGCGCGGGTCGGCGGACCGCTATTTCCAGAAAGACGCGGCCTCGGACAAGCTTGTCCCCGAAGGCATCGAGGGGCAGGTGCCTTACAAAGGGTCCGTGACGGCCGTGCTGCACCAGATGGTGGGGGGCCTGAAGGCCGCCATGGGCTACACCGGCTGCGCCACCATCGAAGAGATGCGCGCGAACTGCCAATTTGTGCGGATCACCGGCGCGGGGCTAAAGGAAAGCCACGTCCACGACGTGCAGATCACCCGCGAAAGCCCCAACTATCGGGTCGGTTGATGGACGGGATCGTGCGCCATGTGACGCCAGAGGCCGAGGTGTTCTGTTTGTCGGACGGCACGGGCATCTTCGGCCCCGACGTGTTTCCGGGGCTGGCGGATAAAGAGCGCGCCGCGTTGTTGGCGCAGGCGGGCGCGACGGAAATCCACACGGAATTCAACGCCTTCCTGATCCGGCAAGGCGACCGTCTGACCTTGGTTGACACCGGCTATGGCGTCTTGGCGGGGGCAAAGGGCGGGCGCGTTCCGGCGCGGCTTGCGGCGTTGGGGGTTGACCCCGCTGCCATCACGACGCTGGTCTTCACCCATCTGCATGGCGACCATGTCGGCGGTGCATTGGCGGATGGCGCGCCCGCCTATCCCAACGCCCGCGTCCTGATGCACGCCGCCGAAGCCGCCTTTTGGCCGGGGCGTGACGCGGCGGGCGGGCGTTTCCTGTCGGTGATGGGCGATGCTGTCCAGACACTGGCGGATGGTGACGCCGTGGCGCCGGGGATCACGCTGTGGCATCTGCCCGGCCACACGCCGGGCCATTCTGGCCTGCGACTGACGGGGCTGGTCATTGTCGGCGACATCTTTCACGCCGCCGCTTTGCAACTGCCGGCGCCCGAAACTGCCACGATCTATGACGTTGATCCCATCGCCGCGACGCGGACGCGCAAGGCGGCACTGGCGCGGATCGCCGCGGAAAACCTCGTGTTCACCGGCGGGCACGCGGTCGCCCCGACGAAATTCGCGCGGTTGGCCGCGCAGCAAGGATC
>JBGSJU010000233.1:0-2958 GCA_041741655.1 Rhodobacterales bacterium | reverse complement strand
GCCGGTCGCCGCATCGGGATCCCGCGCGCCTGACCCCGCACCAGCCCATGCGCCACGGCCCCAGCTTCTTCGGTTCAAAAATATCCCGGGGAGCGCGACGGGCTGGCCCCTCGCCTCTGGCCCCGCCACGCGCGCTCTGGTAGGGTTGCGCCGCCCAGTTCAGGAGGACGGCATGATCTACGACTATCAGGTGATCCCCGCCCCCACCCGCGGTCTGAAAGCGCGCGGCGTCAAGACGACCGAGGCCCGATTTGCCTATGCCATTCAGGATGTTCTGAACCGCATGGCGACCGAGGGCTGGGAATTTCAGCGCGCCGAAACCCTGCCATCGGTGGAACGCGCCGGTCTGACCTCGACCACCACGGTCTATCGCAACATTCTGGTGTTCCGCCGCCCCGCGACCGGCGCGGATGTGGCACCCCCGGATGATCTGCCCCCCGATCTGCCGCAACTGCCCGACAGCGATCCCGACCCGATGACCGAAGCCGATCCGCCGCGCCAACCGCTGACCGCCAGCGATCCCGGGACAACACGCGCATGACGGACCGGGACCCAGGCGCGGAACCGGGCGCGGATCACGCCGGCGAAAATTCGCCCGACCCTCTTTCACTCTGGCACCGGTGCGCTACACTGCTGCCCTCGCAAAGTCAGGAGCGCGCATGAGAAAGACCGATCCCTTCGGATTCGACATCTCGGTGTCTTCCGCGAAGAAAAAGAACCCGCGCGGCCGCCGCACGATGTCAGGGGCTGTCGAAACCTCGCAACGCGCCTGCGATCACGACGGCTGTCCGGAAGCAGGCCAGTTCCGCGCCCCCAAGGCGCGCGACGTGCAGGATGATTATTTCTGGTTCTGTCGCGACCATGTCCGCGAGTACAATCTGAAATGGAACTTTTTCGACGGCACGACCGAGGCCGAATTGAACGCGCAGATGACGCGCGACCGGGTCTGGGACCGGCCGACCAAGCCAATGACCGACCCCGAGGCAAAGGCCTGGGCGCGGCTCGGCATCGAGGACCCGCATCAGGTGCTGGGCCAGAACGCCACCCGCAATCCGGGCAAGACGCCCGAAGGGATTTCGACCCGCAAGCTGCCCCCCACCGAACGCCGCGCCATCGAGGTGCTTGAGGTGCGCGACAGCGCGACCAAGGCCGAGATCCGCGCATCATACAAGGCGCTGATCAAGGTGCTGCACCCCGACATGAATGGCGGCGACCGCAGTCAGGAAGATCAGTTGCAATTGGTGGTCTGGGCTTGGGACCAGATCAAGGACAGTCGCAATTTCAAGTGACGACCGGGATGGAGGATGTCGATTTGACGTCAAACCATCGCATGATCCGTGGCAGGATCAGGTTCAGCGGAGTGGGACACTTTGCGTCTGGCCAAAGCCGCTGCCACGGCCGGGCCAGACTTGGACTGGCGAGGCTTCTCGCAGGTTGATGCACGATGATGGACCCGGCACCGCGCAAGTATTCGTCTAACCTCACGTTGTGGGCGCGATCTGCCCGCGGGCGCGCGGCAGCCCCTGCCGTGCAACATGTCTCCGATGTCGAGGACTGGCTGCTCTGCGACGCGATCAAGATAACTGGGATGTTGCCACTGTTCGAAGAATTCGTCTGGCGCTGCGTCGCGGCCGGCCTGCCGTTGGACCGTGCCAGCCTGCATCTTGGCACACTGCATCCCTTGCTGGCGGGCTTTGCGTGGAACTGGAACATCGTGGACGGCCTCTGCGACGAGGTTCAGGTTGTCGATGGTGCCTTGCAGAAGGACATGTTTCTGAAAAGTCCGCTGGCCGTTGTCCTGCGCAGCGGACAAGAGTTGCGGCTGGACCTGACACAACCCGGCGCCGTCGAACAGTTTGCGATCGCCACCGACCTTCTTGCGCTGGGGATAACAGAATACGCCGCGCTGCCTCTGGGCGGTAGCGGGCGTCACAATGTCGCGACGATCGCCACCCGCCGCGCCGGCGGATTTACCGTCGAACAGTTCGGAACAATCAACCGATTGGTCCACCTTCTGTCCTTGCATGCCGAACGCCACATCGCGGCGCGCATCGCAGAAAACGTCATGACCACGTATCTGGGCCCCGATGCCGGCGCGCAGGTGCTGCAAGGCAGCATCAAGCGCGGCGAAGGGCGACAGATCGATGCGGTGATCTGGATATCAGACCTGCGCGGCTTTACCGACCTGTCCGACCGTCTGGCCCCGAAAGACATGCTGGCCGTGCTGAACGCCTATTTTTCGGTCATGGCGGGAACCGTGACCGACCATGGCGGCGAGGTGCTGAAATTCATCGGCGACGGTCTGTTGGCGGTTTTTCCGCTGGACCGCGACTTTGGCGGTCGCGGCGCGGCAAATGTGGCCGTTGCCGCCGCCAAGGCCGCATTGAACGCAGAGCTGGCGTTGAACCTGTCGCCACCATCCCCGCTGGACGACATCCTCGGGTGGCGTCCGTTGCGGTCCGGCATCGGGCTGCATGTCGGGGGGGTGTTTTTCGGCAATATCGGCTCTGCCGCCCGGTTGGATTTCACCGTGATCGGCCAAGCCGTCAACACCGCCAGCCGGATCGAAGGGCTGACCAAGGCCCTGAACGCGCCGCTGCTGATGTCTGCCGAAGTGGCGCAGGGCCTGTCGGTGCCCCCAGTGTCACTGGGCACGCACGCGCTGCGCGGGGTCGGTGCGCCGGTCGCGGTATTTGCACCGCGATAACAGCCCATCCGGTGACCGGAACCGGCCGGCAGGCCGGTGTCCGGATCAGGCGCAGGCTGTTGACATCGCGGATGTTCCGGCGGCGTATGGCTTTCGGACCGGCGCGGCACAGGTGGGATGATCGCGCTTGGTGGCGATGCTGCCCGGCCTGTCTTCGGCCAGGGCGGTCACGAAAGGCGAATGTGCAATGTTGGACCCGGCCCCGCGGACCTACCCGATTTCGATCACCCTGCGCGCCCGCGCCGCGCGCG
>JBGSJU010000232.1:0-2595 GCA_041741655.1 Rhodobacterales bacterium | reverse complement strand
CTTCGGCCGCCAGCGCGCGGGTCACAGACGGCGCATGCACCGGCGGCACCGGATAGCAGCCCAGATCATCGCAGGCGGCGCGGGCAAACGACAATCTGGTGTCACCCTGTGACAGGTTGACCACGGCGCAGCCCGCTCGTGCGGCCATGAGTTCCAGCCGCGCCGATTTGGCATACAGGTCCTGCAAGGTCGGGTCGCGGCGCAACGGATCGGCGGTGCCCGCGCCGTAGAAATGCGTGCGGTGGCCCTGATAGACCATATCGCACCCGAAATAGGCCAGAACCCGCGGTTTCAGCGCAGCCAGCACCCAGTAGCCGGCGCTGAAGGCCATGGTTGCCCCGGCATAGATGATGCCGCCATGCGCATTGTTGGCCGGCACGTAACTGTCGGCCGTGACGATGCGTTGGCCGGGGCGCAGATCGGCCGGGCGGCGTTCGGGCGGGAAATCCTCGGGGTGCAGCAACACGTCCCAATCCGCGCGCACCGCCCACGCGTTGTTCACGACGACCACCTTGTCGAACGGATCGCGGGGCCAATCCCGCGCGGCCATCACGGCCGGGCCGCTTCCCAGCAACAGAACGATCATCAGCTTGTCCTTCCGCGCATGGCATTTCCCGCTGCCTGCGGGCAAACTAGGCCACGCGACGCGGTTGAAAAGATTTTTCTGCGACGCAGCGCGCCAGACCGCAGCGGGACACCGCCGTTTTGGGCCAGATTGCCGGGGCTGTGCGGGTGTTTGCAGCTTTTCCCGCGCCGTAGGGAACGATAAGACAACCGAAAGCCAGCAAGGGGTCCCCGATGCACGAACCAGCCCTCACCCCCGATCTGATCGCAGCCCATGGGCTGAAACCGGATGAATATGACCGCATTCTGGATATCCTCGGGCGCGAACCGACCTTTACCGAACTGGGCATTTTTTCGGCGATGTGGAACGAACATTGTTCCTACAAATCGTCCAAGGTGCATCTGCGCACCCTGCCCACCACGGGTCCGCAAGTGATCTGCGGCCCAGGCGAGAATGCGGGCGTGGTCGATATCGGCGACGATCAGGCCGTGATCTTCAAGATGGAAAGCCACAATCACCCGTCCTACATCGAACCCTATCAGGGTGCCGCGACCGGCGTAGGCGGCATCCTGCGCGATGTGTTCACCATGGGCGCACGACCCATCGCCGCGATGAATTCGCTGTCCTTCGGTGCGGTCAGCCATTGGAAAACGCGCCAACTGGTGCATGGCGTGGTCGAAGGCGTCGGCGGCTATGGCAATGCCTTTGGCGTGCCCACCGTGGGCGGCGAAGTGCGGTTTGACCCCGCCTATAATGGCAACTGTCTGGTCAATGCCTTTGCCGCCGGGATCGCGGATGCCGACAAGATCTTCTATTCCACCGCGTCCGGCGTCGGCATGCCGGTGGTCTATCTGGGGGCCAAGACGGGGCGCGACGGTGTCGGCGGCGCGACAATGGCCAGCGCGGAATTCGACGAAACGATCGAGGAAAAACGCCCCACCGTGCAGGTCGGCGACCCCTTCACCGAAAAGCGCCTGCTGGAGGCCTGTCTGGAACTGATGGCCTCGGGCGCGGTGATTTCCATTCAGGACATGGGCGCGGCGGGGCTGACCTGTTCGGCGGTGGAAATGGGCGACAAGGGCGGGCTTGGCATCACGCTGAACCTTGACCGCGTGCCGCAGCGCGAACCGGGCATGACCGCCTACGAGATGATGCTGTCGGAAAGCCAGGAACGCATGCTGATGGTGCTGCGCCCGGAAAAAGAGGCCGAGGCCAAGGCGATCTTCGACAAATGGGACCTCGATTTCGCCATCGTCGGCGAGACCACGCCCGACGACCGTTTTCTGATCCTGCACGGCAATCAGGTGATGGCCGACCTGCCGCTGTCGCAACTGTCATCGCAAGCCCCCGAATACAACCGCCCCTGGGTCACTCCCCTCGCCCCCGCGCCCTTGGGCGATGTGCCCGAGGTGGACGCCATCGCGGGTCTGCGCGCGCTGATCGGATCGGTGAATTATGCCGCCAAACAATGGGTCTACGAACAATATGACGCACAGGTGATGGCCGATACCATCCGCGCGCCGGGGCTGGGTGCCGGCATCGTGCGCGTGCACGGCACCGACAAGGCGCTGGCCTTCACGTCCGATGTGACGCCGCGCTATGTGAAAGCCAACCCCGAAGAAGGCGGCAAGCAGGCCGTCGCCGAGGCGTTCCGCAACCTGATCGCGGTCGGCGCAAAACCCTTGGCCACCACCGACAACCTGAATTTCGGCAACCCGGAAAAGCCTGAAATCATGGGGCAATTCGTGGGCGCGATCCGGGGCATCGGCGCGGCCTGCATCGCGCTGGACACACCCATCGTGTCGGGCAACGTGTCCTTGTACAATGAAACCGATGGCCAGCCGATCCTGCCCACGCCGACGATCTGCGCCGTCGGCCTGATCGAAACGCTGGACCGCGCCATCCTTGGCCCGGCGCACTCGGGCGATGTGCTGCTGGTTCTGGGCCGCACCGCCGGGCATCTGGGGCAATCGGCCCTGCTGGCGGAAATGTTCGGCCGCGCCGAAGGCGACGCGCCCCCCGTGGACCTC
>JBGSJU010000231.1:0-4303 GCA_041741655.1 Rhodobacterales bacterium | reverse complement strand
GCCGCCGGGCCGCGCCCCATAGCCGCCCTGTCAGGCGCCCGCCCTGCATGTCCGGGCCCAGCATCACGTTCTGCAGGGCTGTCAGGTGCGGAAACACCGAATAGCGTTGCGTGACCACGCCGCGATCCGGCCCGGGTTCGGGCGGCAAAGGCGCGCCATCCATCAGGATCGTGCCGCGCGTCAGCCGTTCCTGCCCCAGAAGGATGCGCAGGAATGTCGTCTTGCCGCAGCCCGACGGCCCGACCAGCGCCACAAAGGCCCGCGCCGGGATGATCAGCGACACGTTTTCCAGCACCACCTGTTGCCCGTATTCCTTCCACAGGTTCTGCACGGTCAGCGCGGTCATCGGGCCACCTCGGCTTCGGCCCATGGATACATTCGGCGCCGCAGCAGGCGCAGCGCCATATCCATCGCCACCGCCAGCAAGGTGATCCAGACCACGTAGGGAAAGATCACGTCCATCGCCAGATAGCGGCGCACCAGAAAGATACGGTAGCCAAGTCCGGCTTCGGCCGAGATGGCCTCGGCGGCGATCAGGAACAGAAAGGCCGGGCCCAGTTGCAGCCGCAGGCTGTCGATCAGGCGGGGCATCACCTGCGGCAACACCACCCGCCACGCGATCAGCCAGCTGGACGCCGACAGCGTCTCGGCCTTGACGATCTGTTCGCGCGGCAGGGCGGCGGCGGTCAGCGCCAGATCGCGGGTCAGGATCGGGGCCACGCCGATCACGATCAGCGCGATCTTCGACACCTCGCCCAGCCCCAGCACGATGAACAGCACCGGCAACAGCGCCAGCGGCGGCACCATCGACAGCACCGCCACGAACGGGCCCAGCAGCGCCCGCGCCACCGGCAGCACCCCGATCAACAGCCCCAGACCCAACGCAATGACCGTGGCAATCGCCAGACCCGACCACAGGCGGAACAGGCTTGCGGCGGTATCTGTCCACAGCAGGTAATCCCCGGTCCGCTTGTCGGGGGTAAAGGCCATGACCTCGATCATCCGCCCCATCGCGGCCAGCGACGGCAACAGCTTGTCGCCCGGATTGTCCGCCAGCCGCACCGCCGATCCGACCAGATAGGCCAGCCCGAGGATAAGGAAGGGCAGGGCGGCCAGCAACAGCCGCGCGCCCCGTTCCGGGTGAATGTTGATCAGGCGCATCGCCGGGCCTTTACAGTGTGCCGGTGGCGGCCATCTGCATGTAATCGGCGGTAAAGCGCAGCTTGACGTTGGCCGCATCGCCCAGCACGACCGCGCCGGGCAGTTCGATGCCGATCACATCGGCCGACGGCGCGCCGGTGCCCAGCAGGCCCTTGTCGAACAGGAAGGTGCGCACAAGGTCCATCGTCTTGCCCAGATCGGGCGAGGTGGTGAAGGCCACCGCATCCGCCGGCTTGTCAAACAGCCGGGTCGCGGCAAGCTGGGCTTCGAACCCTGCCTGATCGGTGCCCGAAGCCGCCCCCATCGCCGCCCGCGCTGCCGCGCCTTCGGGCGTGTCCGATACCATCAGCGTGACGGTGTCATACCAGATGCCCGCCAGTGCGCGGCCGAAATCGGGGTTTTCGGCCAGCGATGCGGTGCTGGCCACCATCAGGTCGATGATTTCGCCGGGGATCTGGCTGGAATCGAACACCTGTGTCGCGTCCGGCAATTTGGCAATCTCGGCCACCATCGGGTTCCATGTCACCATGGCGGTCACATCCGCCGTCTGGAACGCGCCGACCATGTCCGGATCGGCGGTGTTGACCACGGTCACATCCGCCTCGGACAGGCCGACCGAGTCCAGCGCGCGCGCCAGCAGGTAATGCGACACGGAAAATTCGACGAGGTTGATCTTGCGCCCCGTGATATCGGCCAGCCCGCCCGCCCCTTTCAGGAACACCGCGTCATTGCCGGCCGAAAAATCGCCGACGATGACCGCCGTTGTATCGACGCCGCCCGCGGCGGGGATCGACAGCGCGTCCATGTTGGTGACGGTGACCGCGTCATAGGCCCCGGCGGTGTATTGGTTGATCGATTCGACGTAATCGTTGAACTGGGTCACCGTGATGGTCAGGCCGTATTTGTCGGCCCATTTCTTGACGATGCCGGCATCGGCGGCATAGCCCCACGGCATCCAGCCGACATAAATCGACCACGCTACACGAAATTCGGTGCGGGCCTGTGTCTGGGCCTGTGCCGGGCGCAGCCGGGGCAGGGCCAATGCCGAAACCGTGGCCAAGAGCAGGGAACGACGCGAAATCATGGTTCTTCCTTTCCTGTTGGACTGGGAATGGACGAACCGTCGCCGCCAATCCCTTGGCTTGACGAGCTCTCCCGGGCTTTTGTCCCGCCGTGCGCCGCACGGGGATGTCTCCCCCGCCGGTGACAGCTCTCGGACCAGACGCACGGTGTTGTGCCGGAACCCTAGCCATCATCTCGTCCTCACGATGCCCGTTGACGGGTTGGCGGCAACGCGGGGCATGGCAGAAAACCGGGAAGACCGCGGATTTGCCGGATTATTGGGCGGATGCGGGCCGGTTCGCACGGAATTTGGGCCACCTGAGGGCGCGGGGCGGCCAAACGGGCCATGGCGCGACTCAGGGTCGGGCAAGACCCTGTCTGCCGTCACCCTTTTCAGGCCGCGACCGCCCGTCGCACCCCGCTCGCTGATCCAGGTTAAGGCGACCGAACACGGACCGATTACACCGGATTTCAGGACGACAGGCCACCCGCGCAGCTGCGGAACAGCCGGAAACTGATCCGGATTGCGGAACGACGTCCAGATGAACGGGTTCATATCTTGGGGGCAATTTGCCCGGGTCCAGCAATTGGGGGCGGCGGCCATGCGCCAGCGGTTCTTTCGGAATGTGCGGTCAGCCGGGCCATGTCGCCCCGGTTTGATCTGCGTCTCCGGGATTTGCGGTGCTGGATCAGCATTGAGTGCCACAGGAGGCCCGTGACACCGCCCGCCAGCTTGGGCTGCCTCCGCGGCAAGCCGGCCCGAACGTGACGACGACAGCATCGAAAGGACATGCACATGCGCTGGGAAGAAATTGAGGCAGGTTGGCAGGCGATGACACGTCGCGTGCGCGCCGACTGGCCGGGAGCCGTTGCAGATATTGTGCCGGATGTCGCGTTTCTGGCACCCGCCCAAGCGCCGAAGGATCCCGCACCCATCGCCCGCGTGACGGACGGGCCAATGCGGTGATCTGGCGTTTCGGTTGGCCCTTGCGCGGGGCCGGCCCCGATTCGTTGGCTGACCTTTGGGCCGACCGCCGAACGATCCGCGCCGACCTGTTCGGCACCGAACGGCTGGAACATCACGCCCTGTCGCTGGCGATGGCGCAACAGGTGGCGGTCGGGCGCCCGGTTGCGGCCCGAGGGCTGTCGCGGCGCCTGAAGGACAATGCGAAGGCGCTGCTGCACGCCTATCGCGAAAGTGCCGCCGCGGTGCAGGCAGGCCAGCCGATCACACCGGCGGCCGAATGGCTTCTGGACAATTTCCATACGGTCGAGGAACAGGTCCGCCAGATCCGCGCCGATCTTCCGCAAGGCTATTACCGCCAGTTGCCCAAGCTGGCCGCCGGACCGTTCGCCGGCTATCCGCGGGTTCTGGAACTGGCCTGGGCCTATGTGGCGCATACCGACAGCCTGTTTTCCGCGCCGGTGCTGACCCGTTTCGTGCAGGCCTATCAGACGGTGCAACCCCTTACGATCGGCGAATTATGGGCCATCGCCATCACCTTGCGCATCGTGATGATCGAAAACATGCGCCGCTTGTCGGTGCAGATCGTCGAAGCCGGCGCGATACGGACCGTGGCGGACGGGTTGGTGGACCGCGTTCTGTCCGGCGCGCCGGGGGCGATGGCGGCGATGGAAAAGGGGCTGGCGGATCAAGAGCTGGCGAAACAGGACGGCGTTGACGGGCCCGACATCTTTTTCGGCCAGATCGCAAAGCGGCTGCGCGGTGCCGACCCCAGCGACACGCCGCTTCTGGGTTGGCTGCAGGACCGGCTGGCGGCACGGGGCGGTTCGATCGACGCGGTCGTGACAGGCGCGCAGCAGCGGCAGGGCGCGGCCAATGTGACGATGCGCAATCTGGTCACGTCGATGAAACTGATGTCGGAACTGGATTGGGCCGAGTTGTTCGAGGCGGTCAGTCTGGTTGATGTGCAGTTGGGCCGCGACAGCGATTTCGCGGCGATGGATTTCGCGACGCGCAACCAGTATCGCACCGCGATCGAAACCCTTGCGCGCGGGTCGGACCACAGCGAAACGGCCGTGACCGATGCGGCGCTGGCGACCGGCGATGCGGGCCGGG
>JBGSJU010000230.1:0-2548 GCA_041741655.1 Rhodobacterales bacterium | reverse complement strand
GCATCAGATCACCAAACCGCCCGACCAGATCGGTTGCCCCCGTCGCCCGGGCCTATGCCCGCCTCGCCCCCGCCGCCGAAACCTGGCTGGACAGCGCCACCCCCGACATGCCCGGATTGCCACCACCAGATGCCGCGATGGCCTTGCGTTTCACAAAACCGTCTTGATTTCGGGGCGGTGCGGCGCAACTCTGACCCCATGAATGTCCAATCCTCCCCTGATGTGACCTTGCCCACCGATCAGGTGATGTTCGACCGTGCCGAATTCAGCGCCATCCTGACCCTGTATGGCCGGATGGTCGCCGCCGGCGAATGGCGCGATTACGGAATATCGGCGCTGCGGGATTGCGCCATTTTCTCGGTGTTCCGCCGCGCCGCCGAACATCCGATCTATCGGATCGAAAAACACCCGCGCCTGCGCAACCGTCAGGGCATGTATGCCGTGGTGGGAATGGACGGGCGCATCCTGAAACGCGGGCATGACCTGCGCGCAGTGCTGCAGGTGCTGGACCGGCAACTGATCCGCCCGGTGGACTAGCCGGCGGCCCGGGCGTAAGACGCGCCATGTCCGACGCCTATGATCCCCCCCGCGACCCGATCACCATCCTGCAGGATGACGCGCATCTGCTGGCTGTGGCGAAACCCGCCGGGCTGTTGTCCGTGCCCGGGCGTGGCGATCATCTGGCCGACTGCCTGATCGGGCGGCTGGCCCCGGCCTTTCCCGGCATCCTTCTGGTGCATCGGCTGGACCGCGACACATCCGGTGTCATGGTCTTTGCGCTGACCCCACATGCGCAGCGGGCGCTGGCGATGGAGTTTGAATCCCGGCGGGCGAAAAAATCCTATGTCGCCCGCGTGGCTGGCCTGTTGAACCCCCGCAGCGGCACGGTGAACCTGCCCCTGACCGTGGATTGGCCGAACCGCCCGCGCCAGATGGTCTGCCATGACACCGGTCGCCCGGCGCAGACCGACTGGAAGGTGTTGTCGCACGGGGCGGATGAAACCCGGGTGCGCCTGACGCCCCATACCGGACGCACGCATCAATTGCGGGTGCATATGCTGGCGCTAGGGCATCCGATTCTTGGCGACACGATCTATGCGACCGGCGCTGCCCGCGACCATCCGCGCCTGATGCTGCATGCCGAGGAACTGCGGATCAACCACCCCGAAACTGGCAAGGGGATGCGGTTGCGTGCGCCCGCGCCATTCTAGGGCACAAATAGTCCGGGGCCATCACAGCCTCGGATCCTGCTCAGGCGCCGATCACTCGGCGGCGACGTCGTTCGACCAACCAGAGATCGCCTTGACCTCACAGAAGTCCTCGATGCCCCAGGTACCGCCTTCCCGCCCATTGCCAGACTGTTTCATCCCGCCAAAGGGCGATCCCGCACCGCGCGATTTGCCGTTCATTTCCACCATGCCCGAACGCAGTTGCAAGGCCAGCCGGTTGGCCCGCGCGGCGTCCTGCGTCTGGACATAATTGGTCAGGCCGTAAACCGTGTCATTGGCCATCGCGACGGCCTGTTCCTCGGTCTCGAACTTCAGGATCGACAGCACGGGGCCAAAGATTTCCTCGCGCGCGATGGTCATGTCGGGGGTCACGTCGGCGAACACCGTCGGGCGGACAAAGAACCCCCGGTTCAGGTGTTCGGGCCGCCCCGGGCCACCCGCAACCAGCCGCGCGCCTTCGTCGATGCCCTTCTGGATCAGGGCCTGGATCTTGTTGAACTGTGCCTCGTTGACCACCGGGCCGATATGGCGGCCGGGTTCATGCGCCGACCCGACGGTGACGGAATTGGCCGTTTCGGCGGCGATTTCCACAGCTTTGTCATAGACTTGGGCCTGCACCATCATCCGCGACGGCGCGTTGCAGGACTGACCCGAGTTGCTCATCATGTGCAAGACGCCGCGCTTGACCGCCTTGTCATCGGCATCGGCGAAGATCAGGTTGGCACCCTTGCCACCCAATTCCAGATGCACCTTCTTCAGGGTGTCAGCGGCGTTCTTGGAAATCGCGATGCCGGCGCGGGTGGACCCGGTGAACGACACCATATCCACATCCTTGTGCCCCGACAGCGCCGTGCCAACGCCCGCACCATCGCCGTTCACAAGGTTGAACACCCCGGCGGGGAAACCGGCCTCGTGCATCATCTCGGCAAAGATGATCGCGTTCAGCGGGCTTTCCTCGGACGGTTTCAGCACCATGGTGCAGCCCGCGATGGCCGCCGCGCCGACCTTCAGCGTGACCTGATTCATCGGCCAGTTCCATGGCGTGATCAGAGCGCAGACGCCGACCGCCTCGTGCACGATGCGGGTGTCGGGGGCGTGGTCGCCCAAGGGATGGCTGAATTTGAAATCCTTGGCCGCCTTGATGAAGTTGGTCAGGTGCCAGGTGCCCGCGGTGACCTGCTGCTGGCGCGAGAAATCGATCGGCGCGCCCATTTCGACGGTCATCGCCTGCGCCATCTCTTCGGCGCGGGATTCGTACACCTTGATCAGCTTTTCGACCAGCGCGATGCGGGCGGCGGGCGGCGTCGCCATCCAGCCGG
>JBGSJU010000229.1:0-1816 GCA_041741655.1 Rhodobacterales bacterium | reverse complement strand
GCGCCACCATGCCGCAATGGTCGCGCATGGCGGCGCATTCCGCCGCGATGCGGGGCTGCCATGGTCCGGCGCGGTTCCAGGTTTGGGTTGCGTCCCATGACGTGTCATCGCCTGATGCGGCATACCAATTCGGGCGTTCCCAACCGTTATAGGCGCCGAATTGCGCGCCTTCGGCCTGCAACCGGCCATGCAGGGCCGACAGGCGGCGGTTCGCGCCTGCGGGCCAGCGGGCGCGGGGGAAGTGCATGGCGTATTCGTGGCCATAGACCTCGGACCCCGTGGCGATGCAGTAATCGCGGTCGGTGTAGCCGGTGAAGCGGCGCGGGTCACAGGACCACATGTCCCATTCGGTTTGCCCTTCGGTGACCCATTCCGCCAGCACCTTGCCCGCGCCGCCTGCCTGCGCGATGCCGAAGGTGAACACGCAAGCCTCGAACGCATTGGGCACGCCGGGCATCGGGCCGATCAGGGGCAGACCGTCGGGGGCATAGGGGATCGGGCCGTTGATCACCTTGCTGACACCCGCCTGCGCCAGCACGGGCACGCGGGCCAGCGCATCCTCGATATACCATTCAAGCCGGTCCAGATCGTCGGGATAAAGCTGGAAACTGAAATCTTCGGGCATCGGATCGTTCGGCTGCACCCAATGGGCGCGGCAGTTGCGTTCATAGGGGCCAAGGTTGAAGCCGTTCTTTTCCTGCCTGAGGTAGTAGGAACTATCGACATCGCGCAGCAGCGGCAGTTTGTGACCCGCCTGCGCCGACCAGTCGCGCACCTGCGGCACCTCGTCGAACAGCAGATACTGGTGGCTCATCACCATCATCGGCACGGTGCGCCCGCCATGGGGGCGGAACCATTCGCCGATGCGCTGCGCGTAATAGCCGCCCGCGTTCACCACGATCTCGCAGCGGATATCGCCCTGCGCGGTGTGCACGATCCACTCACCATTTTCGCGGCTGACGCCGGTGGCGGGGCAGAACCGCAGGATCGTCGCGCCCATCTGCCGCGCGCCCTTGGCCAGCGCCTGCGTCAGTTGCGCGGGGTCGATGTCGCCATCGTTGGGATCATAAAGCGCGCCTTGCAGGTCGTGGGTTTCCAGAAACGGATAGCGCGCCTTGATGTCATCGACACCAAGGATATCCAGCGCCATGCCCTGATAGCGCCCCATCCCCTTGGCGCGGGCAAATTCCTGCATCCGTTCGCGGGAATGGGCCAGCCGGATCGACCCGGTGACGTGGTAATTCATCGGATAATCCACCGCCGCGCCCAAGGTGCGATAGAGCTCGGTGGAATAGCGCTGCATGTTCATCACCGACCACGAGGTGCTGAAGGTCGGGCAATTGCCTGCCGCATGCCATGTGGACCCTGCGGTCAGTTCGTTCTTTTCCAACAGCACGCAATCGGTCCAGCCCGCCTTGGCGAGGTGATAGAGCGCGGACACCCCGACCGCCCCACCGCCGATGATCACCACGCGCGCTGTTGTCGGAAAATCGGCCATGCTGCGTTCCTTCAATAGACCGGCGGGGCGATGACCCAGATCGCCACGGCGGGTGTGGAATGGGGGTTGTGCCAGCCGAACGGCTCGCCACGGATGCGGAAACTGTCGCCGGGGCCGACGGAAAAGGCCCGGTCCCCGATGGTCAGGTCCAGTTTGCCGGCGATCATCGTGGCCAGTTCCTGTGTGGGCCGCCCCTGCGGATGCGTGAACCGCGCGCCGGGGGCGAAGGTGGAATGGACCACCTCAAAGGCGTCGGTCAGGTCGGGGGACAACAGTTCCTCGACCAGCCCCGCCGCACGGCTGCCCAAGGGGCGGCGG
>JBGSJU010000228.1:0-3531 GCA_041741655.1 Rhodobacterales bacterium | reverse complement strand
GCGATCACCGAGATCTTCGGCACGCCCACCACTGAGAATGAGCGTGGTTGGCTGAACGAACTGCGCGACGCGTCCGACAACACCGACCCGCGGATCGCTGCCCGGTCACGTGCTGCCTTGCGCGGGATTTTCGGGAAATGACGATGCAGGATGAAGATGATGATGATAGTGGTGTGTTCACATTGCCGACCGCGCCATCAGGGCAGTGGGAGCAGCTGACCCCGAACGAGACGGCATGGATCGAGTTCATTAGGGTGATCTCTTGCGGCAGTGATCCGAAGATCACCCCTGCCCGCGTCACCGCGTTGATGGCACTCTTGGATGCGGGATGAGGCGACGGCGCAGGAAAGGTCAGCCGGTTCCCAGTGACCGGGAATAACCTCAACGACGTTGGGGCTGGCGACGTCCGTCGCAAGATCAGAAGTTGGTCCTCAACCGCGCACGGATTCGGTCGGACGCGACCAAAAGCTGTTCGCAGGTCGGTGGAAAGCGGTCAGCACCCAAGCGCAAGACGCCGACATAACAATGGAATGTGGTTGTCATGACCTTTTCATGACTACGCCGAGTCGATACGGTTGGCGCGATGCATGTGGAACACACACAAGACTGTAACACACAGCGCGCCTCACAACCCTACAAGTCATTGATATATCGGGGTTTTATTTATTGGTCGGAGCGAGAGGATTCGAACCTCCGACCCCCTGCTCCCGAAGCAGGTGCGCTACCAGACTGCGCTACGCTCCGACCGTGGGGTGGCGGATACACCGCCCCTGCGTGCTTGGCAAGGGATGGCTTAGACGGCCCGTGACAACCGGTATTCGCGCCACGTGATGTAGATGCCCGATCCGACAATCAGCGCCGCCCCTGCCGCGACATTCCATGACAGGCCCTCGTCAAAGAACAGCGCGCCCAATGCGCTGGCCCACAGGATCTGCGAATATTGCGCGGGCGCGATCATCGCGGCATCGGCGCGGCGATAGGCGGCCAGAATCGCCACCGTGCCGATGAACCCCAGCAGCGCCAGAACCGCCGTTGCCGCCAGCACCCCGCCGGTCATCGGTGCAAATCCGAAGGCAATCAGGAACCCCGGCAGAATAGCCAGATTGACCAGCACCGGATACAGCATCATCACCCCGGGGCTTTCATCGCGGCGCAGCCGCCGCATCAGCATGAACACCAGCGCGGCAAAGAACGCCCCCACCAGCGCCGACAGATGGCCCAGGCTGGGCACCGTCACCCCGGGACGCAGCACGATCATGACGCCGACAAAGCCGACGATCACCGCCGCCCAGCGCCGTGGCCCGACCTTTTCGCCCAACAGCGGCATCGACAGCGCCGTGATCCACAAGGGCGTGGAGAACAGGATCGCATAAGTTTCGGCCAGTGGCAGCACGGTAAAGGCGTAGAAGATCGGCATGCTGACCGCGATCGACAGCACCGACCGCAGCGCCAGCAGGCGCGGTTTGTTCGGGCGCAGCGACAGATGGCCGGCATCCGCGATCAGCAGCACGACGACACAGGGTAGCCAGAACAGGTTCAGAAAGAACATCATCTGCCAGACCGGCAGGATCGGCCCCAGCGTCTTGATTACCGCATCATGGATCGCCCACAGCCCGAATGCCGCCAGCCCAAAGGCGAAACCGGTGACGGGATTGGGGGACATGTGGCCTCCGTTGACAGGCACGGCTGTGCCCGCCCGGTTAGACCGCGATCACAGGCTGGCGTCCAGCGCCGCGACGATCTTGTCGCCCATTTCGGCGGTGCTGACCGGCGTGCCGCCATCAGGCCCCATCAGATCGGCGGTGCGCACGCCATCGGCCAGCACCTGTTCCACCGCGCGCTCGACCCGCGCCGCCTCGCCGCCCAGATCGAAGGAATAGCGCAGCGCCATCGCGAAACTGAGGATGCAGGCAATCGGGTTCGCCTTGCCCTGGCCGGCGATATCGGGGGCCGATCCGTGCACGGGTTCATACAGCGCCTTGGGCCGTCCATTGGCCATCGGCGCGCCCAGCGAAGCGGAGGGCAGCATCCCCAGCGACCCGGTCAGCATCGCAGCCAGATCGGACAGCAGATCGCCGAACAGGTTGTCGGTCACGATGACGTCGAATTGCTTGGGCCAGCGGGTCAACTGCATGGCGCCAGCATCGGCATACATGTGCGACAGCGCGACATCGGGATATTCCTTGTCATGGATTTCCTGCACGACCTGCCGCCACAGCACGCCCGATTCCATCACATTGGCCTTTTCCATCGAACAGACCTTGTTGGACCGTTTGCGCGCCAATTCGAATGCCGACCGGGCCACGCGGGCAATCTCTGATTCGGTATAGCGTTGGGTATTGATGCCGACGCGTTCATTGCCTTCGGTGAAAATCCCGCGCGGTTCGCCGAAATAGACGCCCGAGGTCAATTCCCGCACGATCATGATGTCCAGACCGGCGACAACATCCTTCTTCAGCGAGGAAAAATCCGCCAGCGCGTCGAAACATTGCGCCGGGCGCAGGTTGGCATACAGGTCCATCTCCTTGCGCAGGCGCAACAGACCGCGTTCGGGTTTCACGCTGAAATCCAGATTGTCATATTTCGGCCCGCCGACCGCGCCCAGCAGAACGGCATCCACCGCTTGCGCCTTGGCCATCGTGGCGTCATGCAGCGGCGTGCCGTGCACGTCATAGGCGCAGCCGCCCACCAGATCCTCGGAGACGTCAAAGGCGATGCCGCGCTTGGCGTCCATCCACGCGATGATCTTGCGCACTTCGGCCATCACCTCGGGGCCGATGCCGTCACCGGGCAGGATCAGAAGCGAACGGTTGGTCATGGCGTTCATGATGGTGGGCATCCCTGTGAAAAATTGCGTTGCCACGGCGTAACGCTGCCGGTGTGCGGGGTCAAGAAAGCCCGGATCATGACAGATGGGGCACCAGCGCCTCGGCCAGCCGGTCCCAGACTCTTGCGACGCGCGGTACCCGGCGCAATTCGGCAGGCGTAGCCAACCAGACCGGCAAGACCGGCATGGCAACGCCATCCGGCAACGGCAGAACCACCATGCCCGGTGTCGCCTGCACCATGGGAAGCTGCCCGAACCCCAGCCCCGCCCCTGCGCGCACCAATTCCCAATAGGTCGGCTGATCATCGCACCGCACCGCGAACATCGCGCGGGTGGCGGGCAGACCGGCGGCGCGCATCCCGTCCAGAATCGCGTCGGACCGGTCATAGCCGACGAAGGCGTGGCGCGTCATGTCGGCGACACTGACCGGCGCACCGTGCCGCGCCACGTAGTTTTCCGTGGCGCACAGGCAGATCGGGATATCGCCCAGATGCCGCGTGATGATGTCCAACTGCCGGGGCCGGTACATGCGCAGCGCGATGTCAGCCTCGCGGAACAGCAGGTTTTCAGTGGTGTCGGACGGCACCAGTTCGATCTGCAGGTCCGGGTAGGCGGCGCGCATGCCGGTAATGATCCGGGGCAAGAGGTGGAATGCCACCATGCGCGAGGCGGTGATGCGCACCGTGCCGCCCGCGCCACCGTCC
>JBGSJU010000227.1:0-7718 GCA_041741655.1 Rhodobacterales bacterium | reverse complement strand
CGGGGCAATCCAGCCTTGCGCATTGGCGATCCGGGGCCGATGGGCCGCATCCTGATCGCAGGCGAGCCCGGCGCGGACATCATCGCCGAACTGGCGCCCATTGCGGGCGAACTGGTGATCGACAAGCCCGGCAAGGGCGCGTTCTATGGCACCGATTTCGGCATTCATTTGCACCGGCTTGGGCTGCGCCAACTGGTGTTCGCCGGCGCCACCACCGAGGTCTGCGTGCAGACCACGATGCGCGAGGCCAATGATCGCGGCTATGACAGCCTGATCGCAACCGATGCCACCGAAAGCTACTTCCCGGCCTTCAAGGCAGCGACAATCGAGATGATCGTGGCGCAGGGCGGCATCGTCGGCTGGGCCGCACCGACCGACGCCATTCTGGAGGCGCTGCATGTCTGACCCCAGAAACATAAGCGGCCTGTTGCCAAGCGGTTGGGAACAGATGCCGTTCGAGCATTTTCGCGACGGCGTGGAAATCTGTCGCTTGTGGAGCGGCACGCCAGAGGTTGCCCTTCTGCGCTATGCCTCGGGCGCATCGGTGCCACGCCATCGGCATCTGGGTCTGGAAACCATCCTCGTCGTGTCCGGCACGCAAAGCGATGACGCCGGAAACTATGAAAAGGGCACCATCGTTTTCAACCCCGCCGGGTCCGAACATCGGGTCTGGTCCGATCATGGCTGCGTGGTGCTGATCCAGTGGGAACGACCCGTCGAGTTTGTCTGACGACGGTGCGCCGGGTTTTCCGGACAGCCTTGCGTCGGATACCCGGAAACGCGGCGGCTGCGCGATGCGAAGGGCGCACGGGTCATCGGCGTTGCATGGCTCTCGCAAGACGATGTTATCGACGAGCCTGACGGACTGCCGTGACCCGGGCCCGACCGTGGCTAATCCCCTACCAGAGTTGGGCCTTGGGCAGGGGGCCGTATTGACCGCTGTTGCGCTGCATGTTCTTGTTGCGGGGGGCAATGCCCATGTCTTCCAGACGATCACGCGGAAGCGTGTCAATCTGGCCGGTCTCGGTCTGAATGCGGCGCATCTCCTTCAGGGTTCGAAAGATACTT
Organism: Rhodobacterales bacterium; assembly: GCA_041741655.1. Classification (GTDB taxonomy): domain Bacteria; phylum Pseudomonadota; class Alphaproteobacteria; order Rhodobacterales; family Rhodobacteraceae; genus UBA9554. The sequence continues at coordinate 6,650 of JBGSJU010000227.1, read as the reverse complement.
CCGAAGTTCGCGATCAGATTTGCTGTGGCAAGCTTGCGAATATGGTCCATGGGATGTCTCCGTTCATGCGGTTGCGTGCTTCATCCTCGCAATCCGCCGTCAGCCAATCGCAAAATTCGGGCTGCCTCGTGCATCAAGCCGTGCAATAATTCCGTGATATCGCCATGCCACCGCGTAAAATCGCATGATGGGGGATGCCGGACCTACAATGTCGCCTGTTGTTCTGCATCTTTCCGGCTCGTTTCGCGCCGAACGCGATGGCGTGGGGTTGGGCGGCCTGAGCCGACGGGGCCAAGGTCTGTTGGCCTACCTTGCATGCCAGCCCGGCATGCGGGTCGAGCGGGGGACGCTCGCCGATCTTCTGTGGTCGGACCGGGGCGAGGAACAGGCGCGAGCGTCCTTGCGGCAGGAGTTGTCACTGTTGCGCAAGATGCTTGGCGAAACACTGATGGCGGACCAGCACTGCGTCTGGTTCACGCAAGATACGGTCGAGGTGCGACGCGGTCCCGGCACGTTCCTGCAAGGCTTCGATCTGCCGTCAGAAGGGTTTGAGGACTGGCTGCGCATGGAGCGGCAGAAAGAGGCGCCGCCACCCGCTTTGCCAGAGCGGCGCGGCGCGCGCCCGGCACTGGCGGTCCTGCCATTCACCGAGATCGGGGTCAGCGAGGCCGACATGTTCGCGGACGGGATCGTCGAAGAGATCACCGGGGCGCTCAGCCGAAGCCGGGATTTCGACGTCATCGCACGGCAGTCGGCCTTCATGCTGCGCCGCGACGCCATGTCGGTCCCCGAGATCGCAGAGCGCCTTGGCGCGAATTATCTGCTGGAAGGGTCGGTCCGACGCGCGGGTGATCGGGTGCGCGTTTCTGTGCAACTGGTCAGCGGTGCGGATGGGCACACACGCTGGTCAGAGCGGTTTGACGACCGTCTGGACGATCTGTTCGATTTGCAGGACCGCATCGCCGCCCATGTCGCAGGCCAGCTTTCGCCCAATCTGCGCGCGGCCGAGATCGTGCGTGCCAGACGGCATCCGCCGGATGGGCGCAGCGCGTATGATCTGGTGCTGACCGCGCTGCCGCATTTCTGGGTCCACGATCCGGCGGAAAACCGGCGCGCACTCGCATTGCTGGATGCCGCGGTGGCGAAAGACCCCGAGTCGGCGCATGCGCTGGCGATGAAGGCGTGGTGCCATGCCCAAGACTGTTGCTACCTGTGGACGCCATCGCCTGAAACCGCGCGGGCAGCATGCCGCGCAGCCTTTGACCGCGCCTTGCCGCTGGCGCAGGATCATGCGGCGACCTTGACGGCTCTCAGCGCATCGGCGTCGCTTGCCCTTCGGGATTTCCAGACGTCAGAGGACCTTGCGCGGCGGGCGTTGGACCTTGACCCGAACAGCGCATGGGCATGGCTTCGGTTAGGCTGGGCCAGAGTGTACCTCGGTCGTCCGGAAGACGCGCTGATCTGTTTTGACCGGGCCGAGGAACTCAGCCCGCTTGATCCGTTTCTGTTCAACATGGATTTTGGCCGCTCGGCGGCGGTGCGGGCGCTTGGGCGGCGGGACGAGGCGCTGGCGCTGATCGAAAAGGGGCTGCGTGCTGCGCCAAAGGCCTACTGGGCCTACCGCATGCTGTTCGGGACACTCTGGCTGATGGATGAGCGCGAGCGCGCGATCGAGGCCGGTCGCAAATGGCTTGATGCGCATCCGGGCCTCTCGACGGAAACGCTCCGGGAAGGTTTGCCATCCTGGACGCATAACCCGGAGTACCTAAAGATTCTGCGCGGTTTCGATGAAATCATTCGACGAGATTGACCCGCCCGGATCCAGCGGATCGGATGAATGGCCATCGCATTGACGATGACGGCCAGCCCCAAGTTCCACCAGAGGGACAGCGCCGCCAATCGGCCAAGGATACCGGGTCTGATCGCAGCCATGACGAACAGGACGGCTTGAACGACGCGCAACCCGCAAGGGCAAGGCCGCTGCCCCATCGATCATCAGGCGGCGGTTTATCGTTACGGCATTTCCGCCGCGCGGCGCAGCAGCAGGTTCCCCGGCAGGATGAACGCCGCCAGCGTGCCGATGCCCAGCATCGTCAGGCCCAGCACGAAGAACCAGCCGGCCACCGGAACGGCCCAGGCCGCCCCGGCGACCGCGGCGCCAAGGCAGGCCAAGCCGAACTTGCCCAGCACGCCGTCCGGCATTGTCCAGCCCCCTGCCAGCCACAGCCCGACGCCCAGCAGATATGACCCAAGCGTATAGCCCGCAAGAATTGCAAATGCGGTGATCGTCAGCATGACCGGAAGCAGGAAAACGCCGACTATCGTCAGCATCAGCACGAACCCTGATCCGGCCAGCGCCGAGGTCACCAGAAACCCGGACCATATGGCACGTCCCGGATGCGCCAGCGCCAGTTGCCGCAAGTCCTGCACCGTCTTGGGGGCAACCGCGATGACCACGGCCGCGATCAGGCCCGAGATCAGGACGCCCATCAGGTATCCCGCCGCCACACTCCAGAACGACACCGGGACCGGCATGCGCGATGGTTGGTCGCCATTGTCATAGCTGCGGCGCGTCTTGATCGTCACCCGCGCTGCGGGGGCGACGCTTTCCGGCACGGTGATGCTTGCCGGGTCTTCGGCATAGATCGTCAGCGCCCCCGCCACCGATGCGCCCGGCCCGAAATCGATCCGGTCCGCCACCAGTACCGCATCCCCGGCGACCGCGCCTTGCAGCGTCACCTCCGCCCCGGTGATCAGCGCATAGCCGCCGACCGCCCCCACCGCGATCTCGGACCCTGCCGCGCGCAGATTGCCAGTCACGTTGCCCAGCGTCACCTCGTAGCCGCTGACCGAAACATCACCGCCCACTGCGCCGCCGACCGAAACATCATAGCCCAAGGCAAACAGATCGCCCGCAACCGCCCCGTCCACCGTCACCCGCCGCCCGGCCAGATGCGCCGAGCCGCCGACGGGCGCCGCCACGACCACGCGGCTGCCGGCGATGAACAGATCGGCGACTTCCGGTCCGTCGAACCGGACCGCGCTTCCGGCCGCATAGCGGTCCTGTCCGATGGTAAGCATCGACGTTTCGGCAAGGGACGGGCCGGCCAGCAACAGGCCGATCAGGATCAGTGGACGCAGCATCGTGAAATCCTTTCTGGGTTCGGGCGCATCCTGTCTTTGCGTCGGAGGGCCGTCGTTGATGCACATCAGCCATTTGCTGTTTCGACGTGGAATTTGCCGTCTGGCCGCGGGCAGCGGGGCCAGCGGTTGTCGCCTTGCCGCAAAGACTGCCCGATATCCTGAAAAGAACAAGCAATCCTTGCCATCTGACCGCGAATACCCCGCCAACCCGCAGCGGCGCTAACCTGCCTCAACCCGGCGTCGGACGAATTGCGCGATGTTCCGCGCATACGCGTTGATTTGCCGGAACAGCGAAAAAACGGTCCGACACCGGGTCCGCATACAATAAGGGGCAGCCCATGAAATCCGACCGAATGATCGCCCTTCAGGACCGGCTTGATACCGCGACAGCCGATGAAATCGCCGAAGTGGCCTTTAGCGGGATCGCCATCGCCTGGCCACCGACCGAAGCCTTGGCCGTTTTCGATCCGGAGGTGGTGACATCGTTCGACAAGGCCTTGACGCTGATCGGGCAGTCCCTGCCCGGTTGGCGCATTGCGATTGGCGGAACAACCGATGCAGGCGGCAGCTGGACCTGCACGCTGCGCGCCGCGGGCCTGCGCGACGATGACGAAGTGATCGGAAATGGCCAAGCCGTGACACCGGCGCTGGCGATGATCCTCGCGTTCTTGCAGGTGCTGATCATCCGATCAAAAGGCTATGTCTGACCGGTCTGTGTGACGTGCCATCCGGATGGCCCGGCGCAGTCCGTGATGACCGGACGGCAAAACGTGGGGGCCACATCCATCAAGGGGAAAACCATGGAAGACCGCAACGATGATGTCGAAACCCTTCTGGCCGAACTCCAGACCCTGAGAAAGTCGGTGGCTGCCGCGCGGACGGTCTATGCCGGGTTCAGTCAACGGATCGAACGACCGGGCTTTGCGGCCAGTGCGCTGAACCTTGCGCATTATCTGGCACTGCGGCGGCAGGACCTGCGCGGGATGCAGCGGCAATTGATGGTGTTGGGGATGTCCACGCTGGGCCGGTCCGAAGGTCATGTGATGGCGACGCTGGATGCGGTCATTGCCACATTGTCCGGGTTATCGCCGACGTCGGCAGACAGGGTGGTTCGCCCCCCGTCGGACCGCGCGTTCCGGCGGGGCGAACAGCGGCTGATCCGCAATTCGGACGAATTGTTCGGCCCGCCGCGATCCGGGCGCGCCGGGCGGATCATGGTGACGCTGGGCTCTGATGCGGCAGACGACCCGGGGGTGATCGCGGGTCTGGCCGCTGCGGGGGCTGATGTGTTGCGCATCAACTGCGGGCACGGCGATGCCGCCGAATGGGCCCGCATCATTGCAAACGCCCGGGCGGCGCGCGCGGTGCGGCGCATGCCGATCCTGATGGACATCGCGGGCCCCAAGGTCCGCACGGTGCAGGTGATCACCCCGGCCAAGACCAAACGGTTGAATGTCGGTGACACGCTGTGGCTGGCGAACCGGCTGAACCCCGATCGCTCCGACCCGTTTCAGGCGACTTGCGCCCCCGATGGCGTAATTGATCGGTTGTCGGTCGGCGATCTGGTGTCGCTGGACGACGGCAAGCTGAGCGGCAAGATCACCGCGCGGACCGGCGATGGTGTCTTGATCGCCATCACGTCGGGGCGGCTGAAGGGGATCAAGCTGAAACCGGAACGCGGCCTGAATTTTCCGGGGGTCGATCTTGGTCTTGATCCGCTGACGGAAAAGGACCGCCGCGACCTCGATTTCGTGGCGTTGCATGCAGACCTTGTCGGCATGTCCTTTGTCCAGTCCGCAGCCCAGGTCGAAGCTTTTCAGGCCGAACTTGCGGCCCGGCGGCCGGACTGGCAGACCCTTGGTCTTGTGGCCAAAATCGAAACCCCCATGGCCGTTCGCAATCTGCCTGACATCATGGTGCAGGGGGCCGGGCGGCAGCCGATGGGCGTGATGATCGCGCGCGGCGATCTGGCGGTCGAGATCGGGTTCGAGCGGGTGGCCGAGATCCAGCAAGAGATGCTCTGGCTGTGCGAAGCGGCGCAGGTCCCGGCGATCTGGGCGACGCAGGTGCTTGAGGGGCTGGTGCAGAACGGGTTGCCCACGCGCAGCGAGATGACCGATGCGGCCAATGCCACACAGGCCGAATGCGTCATGCTGAACAAAGGTGCCAATCAGGTGGCCGCCGTGGCCGTGCTGGACCGGTTGTTCCGCACCTTTGCCGAAAACCAGACGAAAAAGACCCCGACCCTGCGGGCTTTGAAATCATGGCCCGATCCGGCACTCGCGTAACCCACGCGCCGGGACGGACTTCAAGGTCTGAACATCGCCGGCGGTTCGCCGGAAAAGCGGGCGCGCCGGGCCGCCGCCGCAGCCGCCCGTTCAACCAAATCGACCGGCCATGTATTCTTGCGTGCGCTTTTCCCGCGGGGCTTCGAACACCTGTTCGGTCGCGCCGAATTCGATCAGCTTGCCCAGATACATGAAACCGGTCTTGTTGGACACACGGGTGGCCTGCTGCATGTTGTGGGTCACGATGACGATGGTGTATTCGCTTTTCAGTTCGCTGATCAGGTCCTCGATCTTGCCGGTCGAGATCGGGTCCAGAGACGAGGCCGGTTCGTCAAGCAAGATGACCTCGGGACGCACCGCAATGGTCCGGGCGATGCACAGGCGCTGCTGCTGCCCGCCGGACAGGCTCAGCCCGCTTGCCGACAGGTTGTCCTTGACCTCGTCCCACAGCGCGGCGCGGGTCAAGGCGCGTTCCACCCTTTGGTCAAGATCGGGCTTTTTCAATTTTTCATACAGCCGGATGCCGAAGGCGATGTTTTCGTAGATCGACATCGGAAACGGCGTCGGCTCTTGAAACACCATGCCGACCGTGGCGCGCAACAGGTTCAGATCCTGTTTGCGGTCCAGCACGTTGGCCCCGTCGATCAACACTTCAACTTGACATCCGGGTTGAGCGCGGCAATTGCCGCATCGTTCCAGTTGGTGATCTCGCCCGCGAATATCTTCGCCAACGTCACACCGTCGAACACGATCTCGCCCGACTCGATGCCGTCAACGTTCAGCACGGGAACGATGCCGCCCATGACGGTCGGGAACTGGACAAGGTCGCCCTTCGCCAACTCGTCGCCGGTCAGCGGCTTGTCGCTGGCGCCGAAGGTGACCGTCTTGGCCCCGATCTGCTTGATACCGCCGCCAGAACCGATGGACTGGTAGTTGAGCCCATTGCCGGTCTCTGTCTTGTAGGCGTCGGCCCACTTTGCATAGATCGGATAGGGAAACGATGCGCCAGCACCCGTGATGTCGGCGGCATGTGCTGCGATCGTGAGGCCGCCAAGCATTCCGGCCAGCACGGTCGTGCGTAAGCCTGCGCCGAGGGCCGTCTTCGCCTGAAGGATGCTAGAGATTATTGGACCGTCCATATGGGCTCCTTTTGGACGGTGCATGGAATGCTGGAAGTTATGGATGTCGTTGATACTGGCCGACGGCGGCGGTTCAGCG
>JBGSJU010000226.1:0-4459 GCA_041741655.1 Rhodobacterales bacterium | reverse complement strand
ATGGCGTTGACCCGAACGGCCGGGGCCAGCGCCTGCGCCGCGGTCTGGGTCAGCGCCCACAGCCCCATCTTGGCAAGGGTGTAGGACATGAATTCCGGCGTCAACTTGCGCACGCGCTGGTCGATCATGTTCACCACCAGTCCCTGCGCCACGGGTTCGCCCATGGCATCGGCAACCGGCGGCGGCACCTGCGCGGCAAAGCCCTGCGTCAGCACAAACGGCGCGCGCAGGTTCGATTCGATATGGCGGTCCCAACTGGTGCGCGTCGCGCTGTGGATCGTGTCGTATTCAAAAATAGAGGCGTTGTTGACCAATACGGTCAGCGGCTGATCCAGCCCGCCCTGCGCGCGGGCGACCAGCGTGGCAACCTCTGCCTCGACCAACAGATCGGCCTGTACGGTGACGGCGCGGCGGCCCATGGCCCGGATCTCGTCGGCGGTGCTGTCGGCCTCACTGGCCGAGGTCGCATAATGCAGGGCCACGTCATGCCCGCGCGCCGCCAGATACAACGCCATCGCGCGGCCCAGCCGTTTGCCGGCGCCAGTGACCAATGCTGCCATGGTTCCCCCCGTGGTTGCGCGCGTCAGATCAGCGCGACGGTTGCGTAAGCGCCATATAGGCCCAGCAACACGATCCCCCAGAGGCGGGTGATGTCCTGTTTCAGAAAAACGAACGGCACCAGCGCCACCGATGCGCCCAGCATGACCCAGAGGTCGCGGGTCAGGAAGGTCTGTTCGACCGGCATCGGCGAGATGACCGCCGCCACGCCGATGATGCCCGCAAGGTTGAAATAGTTCGACCCGATGACGTTGCCGATGGCCACGTCGGCCTGACGGCGGATGGCGGCGACGGTCGTTGCCGCCAATTCCGGCAGGGACGTGCCCACGGCGACCAGCGTCAGCCCGATCACGGTTTCCGGCACGCCATATGCGGTGGCAATGATGACCGCGTTATCCACCAGCAGGTCCGCGCCGATCGGCAACCCGATCAGGCCAACCGCCAGAAAGGCTGCGATTTTCCACCATGGCATCCCGGGTTCGGCACCTTCCAGATCGTTGACTGGCGCATTGTCGCGCGCCTTCATCCCGTCGCGCGCCGCATCCCACAGGATCAGCGCCAGAAGGCCCAGCAGGAACAGCCCGGACAGCCGACCGAAGGTGCCAAGGAAGGCCATCGCGGTAAATATCACGCTGACGCCCAGCATGATCAGGAACGGCTTTCGGGTATCGAATTGCGATGTGCGCATCACCGCGATCAGTGCAGGCAGGCCAAGGATCAGGAACACGTTGGCGATGTTCGATCCGACCACGTTGCCCAAGGCGATGCCGGATTGATCCGCCAGCGCGGCCTTGACCGACACGAACAGTTCAGGCGACGAGGTGCCAAAGCCGACCACGGTCAGGCCCACGATCAGGGGCGGGATGCCCAGCCGCAGCGCAAGGTTGACCGCGCCCTTGACCAGTGCATCACCGGCAAACACCAGAATGACCAGGCCAAGGCCCAGCAGCAGCCATACCGTCATTTATCGCCCCTTCGTTTCGCACACGCAGGGGCCGCGCCCTGCCAGAATTGTCCCGCAGCGCGGACAGCGCCCCGCCTTTTTCCGTCCGACCCGCCATTTCCCGAACATCGCCAGCACGGCCATGCCGATCAAAAACAGGACGACGATCTTTGACAGCATGTTACAGACCGAACCGCGCCCAATGGGCACGTTCGTCCAGCGCGGTCAGCGCCCCCTCGACCATATCGGTACCCATGTCGGGACCGAGGCCAAGCCGCAGCGCGATCCGGGGCATCCAGCCGCGCCGCCGCGTCAGCCGGACCAGCCGCACCTTGTCGCCATAGCGTGCCTTCAGCCACGGCTCCAGCGTGCCGATGCCATCGACCAGCCCCAGCGCGCGGGCTTTTTCGCCCAGCCAGATCTCGCCGGTGAACAGGTCCTGATCGGCCAGTTTCGCCCCGCGCCGCGATTTCACCCATGCGATGAAGATGGCGTGCATGTCTTCAAGGATCACCTTCAACCGCGCCACATCCTCGGGGTTTTCCGGGCGGAACGGGTCCAGCATGGATTTCGATTTGCCCGCCGTATAGACGCGCCGTTCGACACCCTGACGGGCCAGCAGTTCATGCGCGCCAAAACCGGCGGAAATCACCCCGATGGATCCGACGATGCTGGCGGCATCGACATAAATGTCATCCGCCGCGCAGGCCAGCCAATAGCCACCCGAGGCCGCCACATCCTCGACAAAGGCATGCACCGGCACCTTCTTTTCCTCGGACAGGCGGCGGATGCGGGACGCAATCAGCGCCGATTGCACCGGGCTGCCGCCGGGCGAATTGATTACCAGGGCAACGGCGGTGGGTTTGCCGCGCTGGAACGCACGTTCGATCAGGGGGGCCATCCCCTCGTCCGACAGGGCGGCGCGCGGGCCGGACCCGATCACGCCCGACAGGCGGATGACGGCCACGCGGGGCGCGCGTTGGAAAAGCTGGATGATCTTGTTCATGGGGGGCATGTAGCGGCGCGGTTGCTGTCCCGCAACGGGCGGGCGCGGTTTTTCTGTCCCATGAAGCGCGCCGTCACGCGCGTAGCCGCCAGCCGGTGCGGAAAATCCACGCCACGAACCCCAGACACACCGCCAGAAACAGCCCGATCGCCGCCAGCGACGCCACAACCGGGACATCGGCGGTGCCGAAGAACGACCAGCGGAACCCGGAAATCAGCCAGACCACCGGGTTGAACAGGCTGACCCCCTGCCAGAACGGCGGCAGCATCGCGATCGAATAGAACGCCCCGCCAAGAAAGATCAGCGGCGTGACGATCAGCAGCGGGATCAGTTGCAACTGTTCGAAATTGCCTGCCCACAGCCCGATGATGAACCCCATCAGCGCAAAGGCGAGGCAGGTCAGCACCAGAAACGCCACCATGGCGGCGGGATGCGCGATGGTCAGATCGACAAACAACGCCGCCGTGGCAAGGATCACGGTGCCGATGAACAGCGATTTCGTCGCCGCCGCGCCGACATAGCCCAGCACGATTTCCGCCACGCCAACGGGGGCCGACAGCACCTCGTAGACCGAACCGACGAATTTCGGGAAATAAATCGCAAAGGACGCGTTCGACAGGCTTTGCGTCATGACCGACAGCATGATCAGGCCGGGCACGATGAATGCGCCATAGCTGACACCCTCGATCGTCGGGATGCGCGACCCGATGGCGGTGCCGAAGACCACGAAATACAGCGAGGTGGACAGCACCGGCGACACAAAGCTTTGCAGGATGGTGCGGCGGAACCGCGCCATTTCCTGCCGGTAGATGGCCGATACGGCGGGCCAGTTCATGCGGCGTCCTCCTTGGCGGCAACCCCATTGCCTGCGGCGAGCAGGCCGAGGAAAACCTCTTCAAGGCTCGATTGCCGCGTGGACAGGTCGCGCAGCACGATGCCCTCAGCGCTCAGATCCGACAACAGCGCGGTGATACCGGTGCGATCCGCCCGCGTGTCATAGCCATAGACCAGTGTCATGCCCCCATCCGCCAGTGTGACCCGGCCCGCCAACCGGTCCGGGATGGCGACCAGCGGCGCCCTTAACGCGATGCGCAATTCCTTGCGGCCCATCCGCGCCATCAGGGCGGATTTCTCCTCGACCAGCAGCAACCGGCCCTTGTCGATCACGCCGACCCGGTCGGCAATCGCCTCGGCCTCTTCGATGTAATGCGTGGTCAGGATGATGGTGGTGCCGCGCGATTTCAGGTCGGCGTCCACATCCCACATGCCGCGCCGCAGTTCCACATCCACACCCGCCGTGGGTTCATCAAGAAACAGCACGCGGGGTTCATGCGACAGCGCCTTGGCGATCAGCACACGGCGTTTCATGCCGCCGGACAGTGTATTGATCTGCGCATCGCGTTTGTCCCACAGCGACAGGCTGGTCAGCACCCGTTCCACCAGCGCATCGTCGCGGCGATGGCCGAACAGCCCGCGCGACAGGGCAACGGTTCCCGATACCGTCGCGAACGGCTCGAGTGCGATCTCCTGCGGCACCAGCCCCACCAAGGAACGCGCCGCGCGCCAGTCGGTGACGATATCATGCCCGCCCACGGTAACGCGCCCACCCGTCGGCCGCACCAATCCGCAGATCGTTGAAATCAGGGTGGTCTTGCCGGCACCGTTCGGCCCCAGCAGGGCAAGGATTTCGCCCTCGGCGATCGCCAACGTTACCCCGGCCAGCGCGACATGTCCGCTGGCATAGGTCTTTTGCAGGTCACGGATATCAACGATGGCGGTCATATGACGCCTCCTGTTTGCGCGACCGACATAGGGCCAAGGCGGACCGGGCGCAATGCGTAGCGCCTGTGCAGACACGGGTCGCACATCCCCGTGGCCGGCCTGCAGACCAGGTCAGCGCAGCTTTGGCGGCCGGTCCGGGTCGCTGCCGGGGGCGGCACGCGGGGCGGGGG
>JBGSJU010000225.1:0-9329 GCA_041741655.1 Rhodobacterales bacterium | reverse complement strand
TGCGGGCGGCGCAAGCCCTGATGCCGGGCCGAGGTTTGCGGCCCGCGCGGCCACCGGTTGCGCCCCGCATCCCGGCCGGGGCACAGTATCTGGACCAGCTTTACCGCGGTGTCGCCGGATCGCGCCGCTACAAGCTGTATCTGCCCGCCAGCCAACCCAAACGGCCCAAGGGTCTGATCGTGATGCTGCACGGCTGCAACCAGACCCCGGATGATTTCGCCGTCGGCACCCATATGAACGCGCTGGCGGAAAAGCATGGTCTTGCCGTGGCTTATCCGGCGCAAACCCGTGGCCAGAATGCCGCGTCCTGCTGGAACTGGTTCAAACCCGGCAATCAGGGCCGCGGCACCGGCGAACCCGCCATTCTGGCAGGGCTGACGGGCAAGCTGGCCAAAACGTTCGGTCTGCGCCGCGACGCCGTCTTTGTTGCCGGGTTATCGGCCGGCGGCGCCATGGCGGCGATCTTGGCGGATGTCTATCCGGACGTGTTTTCGGCTGTGGGGATCCATTCCGGGCTGACGCGCGGAGCCGCACATGATGTCAGGTCGGCCGTCCTTGCGATGCGCCGGGGCACCGCCTCTGGGGGCAGCGCGTCTGATGGCAGACTTCCTGACAGCACGATCCATGCAAACCCGGTGCGTCGGATCGTCTTTCAGGGGGATCGCGACAGCACCGTGCACCCGTCCAACATGGCGCAGATCGTCGCCGCCGCCGTCGGGCCCGCCGCCCAACCCGGCAAGGTCACCCATCGCACGGTGCGCGGGCGGGACTATGACCGTAGCGATTATGTGGATGCAGCCGGGGTCGTGCGGCTGGAGATCTGGATGATCAAGGGTGCGGGCCATGCCTGGTCGGGCGGTCGAGTCGCGGGGTCCTATACCGACAAGCAGGGGCCCGACGCCTCGGCGCAGATGATCCGGTTTTTTCTGTCCAAGTCGGGCTAAGGCGCAAAAGGGCGGGAACGCGATGCCCCCGCAGGCGTTGTGTCTTTGTGGCTGAACGGTTTGGCACAGCGCACGTCGCGCGCGATTGCGGGTGGCGTCGACCAGTTTCGATTTCGGCCACCACCCTGCAGGGGGCCCCTGTTGCCAAAATTCCCGGCTTTCGGGACCAAGGAGCATTCAATGATCAATCCGACAAATCCCACGATGAACACCGTGGGCGGTGGCGCCTACGGCTTTGTCCGTGATGGCTATGCCCGGACGGAAGCGCATGACCTGACGACCGCCGATTTGGAAGGCGCGACCGTCTATGGCCGCAACGACGAAACCATCGGTTCGGTAAGCGCGCTGCAGGTTGGCACGGACGGCAAGATCACCAACGCCGTGATCGATGTCGGCGGCTTTCTGGGCATGGGCGCGCATTCTGTCATGTTGCCGTTCAGCCAATTGACGGTGCTGCGTGAAACCGATGGATCGGATGTCCGCGTGCATCTGGACACGACCAAGGACAAACTGAAGGCGATGCCGCATCACACGGTGTGAGCGAGGCCGCCACTCTGCGTCCGCTCAAAAGATCGGAGGGTCACGCAGGTCACTGCGTGGCCCTTTTTAAGGCTCGCAGGATGCCGCGATTGCGCCCCTGCCGGGCATTTGCGACCTTGCCACAGTTGGCCACCCGGTTGTGCAAATGTCCCGCGTGTGGCCGGTAACGCTTGCGTGACACCGTGCATAACCGCAGGTTGTTTCGTGTTCCGTTGTCAGGGGCGGCGCCCTTCATGGCTGGAAGCCTCCATGCCGCGCTGGCCTTTCAGGCCTGTCAAAACCCACGTCGTCGTTGGTCGTGAAGAACCCGACTATTGCCAAACCGGCAACAACCCGGCAAATTAACGATGCTTGTATCTCTTTTCCCGCTGACGTTGCGCCGCGGTCACAGGGTTGTGCGCCCTGAGCCCGGGTGACGTCTGAAACGAATCGATGATCGAACGCGGTTCGTATGATAAATCAGGACTTTGAGAAGCAAGATTAGGTCTTTTTTGTGAAAACCATTGTTGCCCTGTTGTTTTTCTTTGGTTTCGCTGCCGGGCAACTGTCGGCGGCCACGTTGAATGTTGGGAACTCCACCGGGCAATTCACGGCCGCCACCCTCAATTTTGACATCATTCCGTTTGGCGTCACGGACAGTCCAGTCGTTTTGGCGAATGCCACGGTGGCAAACACCAAGGGTGAGGGGCTGTATATCTACAACTCGGGACTGTACGGCATGCCGTTAGGTGGCGGCGTGTGTGGACTGCAGACGGGATACTCCTGCACCGGCGATCTGTCGCTGAGTTTCAGCAACCCGATCTCGAACCTGAAATTGCGCGGTTACACGGCGTCGCTCACGGACGGCGCCAAGATTACGGCCTATGCCGAAGACGTTGCAGTCGGAACCTTGCTGATCACGGGAACAGTCAATGAACAAGTAGACGTCAGCTTCAAAGGGCTGTCCGGGATCACCCGCCTTGACATCTTCGACCGCAGCAACCCGGTGAGCCGCGGGATCGCTTACGGCGATTTCTACTTCGATATCGATCCGCCCAAGCCGCCGGGCCCTCCGAAGCCACCACTTGAAGCTTTAAGCTTTGACAAACTGACGGAAGGCATCAACACCGCAAAAATCGACATCGGCTCGGCGAAGATCACGCAGACCAGCGGTGGTCAGATCTACATCTATCGCACCGGCAGTTTCGACATGCCGCAAAATGGCGGTGTCTGTGCCTACGAAAACGGCACCTGCATGGGGAACCTGCTGGTCGAGTTCCTTAACCCGGTGACCGAACTGATTTTTGCCGGCTATTTCGCGAAATCCTCGGATGCCGCCTACATCTCGTTGTTCGACCAGGATTTCTTGATCTCAAGGACCCTGTTCAGTGGCGACCCGGCTGGATCAATCCTGTTCGATTTCAGCGATGTGTCCAGACTGACGAAACTGGTCATCGAAGACGCCAGCGCCGGTGAGTTCAAGGGCATAGCCTATGGTGATTTCAAGTACCGCACCTATCAAGCGCCCCCGCCCCCGCCTTCGCCAGTCCCGTTGCCGGCCCCGGCGCTGATGCTGCTGGCGGCCTTTTCCCTGTTGCTGGGATTTCGGTTCTTTCGGCCCGCGTGCTGAGTGAACGGGTTGTAACGCGTGGTTCGGGTTTCTTTGCCACCGACTTGCTCCGAGGGGACGCCTTGAAATGCTAAGACGCTTTGGTTTCGGTCTGCTGTTTGCGCTGTTGTCGCTGTCGTCCATGGGGCTTGCACAGGGGACCGGTGTCGTCATTGACGTGGAACTGCCGGCGCAGATCATCACGGACGGGGCGGCACGAAACGTGGCGCGCGGGACCCCTGTGGTCAGTGGCGATCTGATCCGCACCGGCGCATCGGGACTTGTTCAGGTGCAGTTCCCGGATGAAACCAAAATCGTCGTCGGTGCCAATTCAACCCTGAAGATTGACGAGACGCTGTTTCGCCCCAACGGTCGGGCCCGAAAGTTTGCGACAACGGCGGTTGGTGGCAGTTTCCGGTTCATTTCCGGCAAAAGCTCGAAGGGCGTCTACAAACTGGCCACACCGCTGGCGACCATGGGTATTCGCGGCACGGCGTTTGACTATTCGGTGGCATCTGGACGCAGCACCGATCTCTTGGTGTTCAACGGAGAGGTGCAGTTGTGCGCCGCGGGGCGACGCTGTGCCGAGGTGCGCGGTGGTTGTCAGGCGGTGACGGTGGAAACTGGCGGAGCATTTTCCCAGCCACTGAACACGGCCCAGAAACGCGCTTTGCTGGCCTCCCAGTTTCCATTGCTGCGCCAGCAGAACGTGTTGCAAGTGCCGTTCCGGGCCTCGACCGAAGGGTGTGACAGCGCCGAACAAATCGACTTGCCGAGTGTCGCATCAACGACGCAGCAAAACGAAGAAGGGCGGGAAAATCAGGGAAATCCGGCCGATGGTCCGTCCGGGCCGGGCGACGGCGGCGGTAACCCGGCGAACTAGGTGATGGGTCCGCATTCCCCGGATACGATTTTATGTTGCTACGGACCGTGGCGCATTCCCCTTTCGGTACACATGAAACCCCTTCCCATACCCTTTGCATCCATACCCGGACTGACAAGGATTGACGCCTTTGGTTGACCGGCTTGGTCTCGCCAAACGCACGGTCTTCATGACGGTGGCCCTGGTATTGCTGATCGGCAGCGTGGTCTTGCGCGCGGAAGACCCGTTGCCGGTGCGTGAACTGCGGCAGGTCTATTTCGATTATCTGCAACGCTTGGCCCCGCGGGACTATTCTGAAGTGCCCGTGGTGATCGTTGATCTGGACGAAGCCTCGCTGCAGCGGATCGGGCAATGGCCGTGGCCCCGCGACCGGCTGGCACAGATGGTTGATCGATTGACCGAACTGGGTGCTGCGGTGATCGTGTTCGACGTGTTGTTTCCGGAACCGGACCGGTTGTCGCCGCGCAACCTGATCGCCAATGAGGACGTGCGCGGCGCGCTTGGCGACGGACCGTGGTTGACGCAGATCGAACAGTTGGACAACGATGTGGCCTTTGCCGACGCGATTGCGCGGTCGACGGTTGTTCTGGGGGTGGCCGACGCGGGCGAACAAGGCGCGGCCCCCAGCGACAGCAAGGCTGGATTTGCCATGATCGGCCAGAACCCGGGCGAATATCTGTTCCCCTTGCGTTCAAGTACGCCGATCGTGCCGGTGATCGCCGAAGCCGCCGCCGGAGTGGCGGTGATCAACGTGAACCCATTGGCTGCGGGCGACACGATGCGCGACGTGCCTTTGGTCTGGCGCACCGACAAAGGTTTGGTGCCCGGTCTGGCGATCGAGGCGCTGCGCCTTGCGCTTGGCGAAAGCACCATCATCGTGAATGGCCCGACCAGCGGGCCTGACCGCGTCGACAATGTCCGTGTCGGCGGCTATACGATCCCCACGGCCACGAACGGAGAGTTTGCGGTCTATTACCGCCACGATACCCCGTCACTCTATGTTCCGGCCTTCCGGTTGCTGGAACCCGGCATTGATGACGACCTGATATCGCGGATCGAGGGCAGCATCGTTTTCATCGGTGCCTCGGCGGCCGGGCTGTCCGATACGCGGACGACCGCGCTGGGGGAACGGGTTCCCGGGGTATCCATCCATGCCCAGATCGTCGAACAGGTCTTGCTGGAAGAGTATCTGACCCGCACCGATCTGGTCGAAGGCGTCGAGATCATCGTGCTGATCCTGCTGGGTCTGATGGTATCGCTGGTGATGATGCTGAGCGGACCGGTGCTCTCGGTCTTGATCGGCGGCGCCGTGGCCGCCGGGACCCTGGCGTCCAGCTGGTATGCATTTACCCAGCTTGGCGTGCTGTTTGACGCGACATTTCCGCTTGTCGGCGGGTTTGTCGCCTTTTCGGTGCTGGCCATGTATCAATTCGCGGTCACGGATCGGGAAAAGCGCATGATCCGGCGGTCCTTTGCGCAATATGTCGCCCCGACCGTGCTGAACGAGATCAACAACAAGGGCTACAATCTGGAACTGGGTGGCCGCATCACGGACGTGACGGTGCTGTTCTGCGACATCCGCAACTTTACCCCCCTTGCGGCAAGCATGTCGGCACAGGACGTGGTCGCCCTGCTGAACGAGGTGTTCACCGACCTGTCGTCTGCCATTCTTGCCGAGGCTGGCACCATCGACAAATACATCGGCGACGAGATCATGGCGTTCTGGAATGCGCCATTGGCGATGGAACGGCATCAGTTGCACGCCTGTCTGGCCACATTGGGCATGCGGCGCGCCATTTCGGCCTACAACGCCCGCAAGGCCGCGAAGGGGACGCCGCCGCTTGCGGTCGCCATGGGGCTGGATTGCGGACAGGCTTGCGTCGGGAACATCGGGTCGACCAGCCGCTTCAACTATACCGCCATCGGAACGACCGTGAACGTGGCCGCACGGACTCAGGCGGCCTGCCGGCATGTCCAGTATGACATTCTGGTGACGGCCGATGTGGCGCGCGCGGCACCGTCGCTGGCGTTCCTGCCCGCCGGCCGGGTCGAATTGAAAGGCGTGGCGGATCGCACGGCGGTGTTCGTTCTGGTCGGCGACAGCACCGTCGCGCAATCGGCGGCGTTCTTTCACATGACCGCGGCCTATACCACCCTGTTGACCGCCTTGGCAGGTGATCTGCCGCCGCCGCCCGAATTGATCCGCGAGGTCAAAACGCTGGCTGATCAGATCGACGCGAACCTTCGCGTTTACATCAACCGCGCCTTGGAACGCACCGCCGATTTCCGGTGAGGAGCGGCGCGCGCCCGGCGGTGGTTTACCGCATCGTCTGGGCCATCACACGGGATAGCGCAGGATGGCTGCAACGGCGGCGCCTTCGGGAATGTCGGCGCGGCGCACGGCCAGAACCGTCGCGCCCGCCAGAATCGCCCGACCCGCGATTTCATCGATCACGCCATAGCTGGTCGCCCCAGCCTCCGATGCCAGTGTGACGGACCCATCGGCCGCATCCACCGTCCCCGGAACCACCTGATCGATATCGACCAGCAAAAGGTCCACGGCGCCGAATGTGGCCGCCCGCGCCACGGATTGAAGATCGGTGATCGCGCGATGCTGGCCGGCCCGTTCCCGAAACAGCGCCGTCGCCGCAGCAATCTGCGCGGCGTAATAGCCGTCCAGAATGGTGCGGGTCGCGCCTGCCAGTTCGCCTTCAGTCACGCGATCCGGGCTGGTGACAATCCCGTCGGCCAGCAACCCCGGATAGCTGTTCACCGATCGGAAGATCGGGCCAAGCGGTTCGGTTGCCGCAAGGATCAGCGGCGTTTCGCGCCCGGCCAGAACCGGGCGCAGCGCCGCATCCACCTTGCGGGCAAAGGTCTGCAGCAGGCGCTTTTGCCCTTCGGCATTGGCATGCCGGGTGCCTTGCGTCAGGTTGTTGATCGACGCGCGCCCGGTGGCCGCGGCGGCGCTGTCGGGCAGACCGGGCACGCGCACCACGACCGGGGGCAGATCGGCGAACACCTCGACCAGCCGGGCGTCGTTTTCCGACAGGGCCAACACAAAGGCATGCTGCGCAAAGCTCATGGCACGCAACAGCGGCTTCAGGTGAAACCGGTCCGACACCTCGACGATATCGGTGACATCGGTTGCCAGCCGGAATGTGTGTAGCCGATCCGGCGTTGCCAGCACGGCAAGGCTGTTGGCTTGCAGCCGCCAGAATTCATCATCCTCGGCCAACGTGTCCAGCGCCTCTTTCAAGGTGGCCCGACGCCGCTTGTCAAATCCGGCTGCGTCCAGTTGCGTCAGTGCGGTGCGGATCAGATTGCCGAACTGGATCCGGCTGGCCGCCACATGCTGGGTCTGCGGCGTTGTCGGCAGATAGATCGACACGCAGGCATCGGCGCGGGCTTCGATCAGGGCCTCGATTTCCGGACGGGTGGGAATGTCGACATGCAGCATTGGATTTCCTTTCGGCTGGCGCGTCTTGTTACAACGTTCCAGACCGGGCAGCCAAGGACGATCGACGACACACTGTCAGGATTGTGCAACACCGCGGCGGGCGCCTTGATCCGTGTCAATCGTCGCGCACCGAAGGGCCGAACCCGCCAGCCAGCGTGCGCCGCGGTGCGCGTTTGCCACGCAACGCCGCCACCGCCTCGTCGATCCGGCCCTGACAATCCGGGCAGATGCACAGGACAACCCGCGCCGGGTGCGGGTCGCGCAGGTCCATCACCGACGTCCACGGGCTGTTGCCCAACTGGACGGACTGGCAGAACGAGCATTTCTGATCGGTCGCGTCGGGATCATGCTGCCACGGGATCAGCGGTTCCGGGAATGTTTCCGCGTCGCGCAAGTCGTGCACGACAAGGACCCGACCATGGCGCATCGGCTGCACGGTCAACTGGAACCGCCGCATCAGCGTCATGCTGTCACAGCGATAGTCCAGACGCAGGGGTTCCTGCATTTCGATGACGACGCCGACCAGTTTCGCCATCGCGATCCGGGTCGGTTCATCGGCGATATAGCTCATCAGCGACGTGGACAGCACCTCATTGGCGCGCGCACCGGCGCCCCCGTTGGCGAGGGCGAATTCATCCCATTCGCCCCCAACCCAGAGGACGCGAAACTGTTGGTCCAGAACATAATATGTTTGTTGAAACTTCACTGTCCGGCCCGTCCCGTGCGCTCTTACAGCAGGGGCCTGATGGCCTTGCCGCGGCGCAAACGTGATTCCTCCGGACAGCATACACAGGTGTGCCGTACATGTTCAATCTTTGGGCCGACTGTCAGACAATTCTGACAATCTTTGTCTTTGCCGTTGCTGACAATACTTTGCGGGCTTCGGTGGTCAGATCCTGCGCCGACAATCCGGCCCAGGCATACATCTGTGACGGGCTGGCCTGATCGATGAACCGGTCCGGCAGGGTCAGGGTGCGGATGGCGCGCAGGCGCTGGATCTGATCCGTGGCCGCCAGATGGTGCAGGACCAGCGCGCCAAATCCGCCGGTTGATCCCTGTTCGACGGTGACCAGCACGCGGTGGCGGGCCACCAGATCCGCGATCAGATCGGTGTCCAAGGGTTTGGCAAAGCGGGCATCGGCGACGGTCACGTGGATGCCTTCGGCGGCCAGCAGATCGGCGGCGGCCATGGCTATTTCCACCTCGGACCCGGTGGCGATCAGCGTGGCGTCGCGGCGGGATACGTCGCGCAGCACATAGGCCCCGTCGCGGGTGCGGTTCACTGCACCATCATCGCTGCGCAGCGTCGGCAGGTTCTGCCGCGACAGGCACAGCACCGACGGTGTGGCGGTTTCGGTGATCGCGATTTCCCACGCCTCGGCGGTTTCGACCGCATCCGCCGGGCGGAACACCAGCATGTTGGGCATGGCGCGCAGGCTGGCGATGGTTTCGACCGGCTGGTGGGTCGGGCCATCCTCGCCCAAACCGATGCTGTCATGCGTCATGACATAGACCGTGGGCACCCCCATCAGCGCCGACAGGCGCATGGCACCCCGGCAATAATCTGCAAAGGCCAGGAAGGTGCCCCCGTAAGGCCGGAACATCCCGTGCAGCACGATGCCGTTCATCGCCGCCGCCATGCCATGTTCGCGGATGCCATAGTGAATGTAATCGCCGCTGTAATCGCCGGGTTTCACCGGGCGCTGCGCCTTGGTGCGGGTGTTGTTCGACCCAGTCAGGTCAGCAGAGCCGCCGATGGTGTTGGGCAGGGTGGTGTTCACGACCTCCAGCGCCATTTCCGATGATTTGCGGGTCGCCACCTTGGGCTTTTCAACGGTCAGGCGCGCGACATGGCCGGCGATGGCCGCGCGCAGTGCGGCGGCATCGGGGGCGGCGCGATGCGCGTCAAACGCC
>JBGSJU010000224.1:0-2268 GCA_041741655.1 Rhodobacterales bacterium | reverse complement strand
TCCGCTGCCGCACCCGCCACCCCGGTCGCCCCGGTTGCTGTGGCCGCAGCCCCGAAACCGGCCCCGAAACCCGTAGCCAAACCCGCGTCGGGGCTGGAAAAACCATGGTTGCAGATCGGCATCTTCTCGGTCGAGGCGAATGCCAAGGGGGCCGCCGCGTCCTTGAAATCCGCAGGCATGCTGCCGGTGTTGCGCCAGCAGGAAAGCAAGGGCAAGCCGTTCTGGCGCGTGCTGGTCGGCCCGGCGGCAACCTCTGCCGAACGGGAATCCCTGCTGAAACAAATCAAGGCCGCCGGGTTCACCGACGCCTATGCCGTGACGAACTGATCCAGATCGAGGCTGTCCGATGTCGCCCAACCGCAAGTCCCGCACCGCCCCCCGCACCGCCCGCCGCATCGCCGGCCTGCTGACCGCCCCCGTGATGGGCTTGGTGATGGGCCTGCTGATGGGCCCGTTGATGACGACACCCGTGCAGGCGTTCGAAACCCGGGCGACCTCGGCCTTCATACTTGACCAGACCACGGGCACGGTGCTGTTTGCCAAGAACGCCGATGTGCCGCTGCCCCCCGCGTCGATGTCCAAGCTGATGACATTGTACATGGCATTCGAGGCGATCCGCATCGGGCGGCTGACACTGGACGAGACGTTGCCGGTGTCGCCCCATGCCATGAGCTATGGCGGATCGACGATGTTCCTGAACACCCGCGACAAGGTGCGGGTCGAGGATCTGCTGCGCGGCATCATCGTGTTGTCGGGCAATGATGCCTGCGTCGTCATCGCCGAAACCCTGTCGCCCGACGGCACCGAGGCCGGGTTTGCCCGCCTGATGACCCAGCGGGCGCAACAGATGGGCATGACCAATTCGACCTTCATGAATTCCAACGGCTGGCCGGCGCCGGGACACCAGATGTCGATGCGTGATCTCGCGTTGCTGTCGCAACGCCTGATCGCCGAATTCCCGGAATTCTATCCGATGTTTGCGGAACGCGAATTCGCCTTCGACAACCGTGCACCGCAGAACCGCATGAACCGCAACCCCCTGCTGGGCACCGTTCCGGGCGCTGACGGGCTGAAAACCGGCCACACGCAAGAAGCCGGTTTCGGGCTTGCCGGATCAGCGACGCAGGGCAACCGGCGCGTAGTGTTCGTGATTTCCGGCCTGCCATCGGCGCAGGCCCGCGCCGAAGACAGCGCCGCCATCGTCAACTGGGCCTTCCGGCAATTCGCCGAACGCCGCGTCGTCAAGGCGGGTACGCAGATTGCCACGGCTCCGGTCTGGATGGGCGCCACGGACCGGATCGGGCTGGTGGCCGCCAACGATGTGATGGCCCTGATGTCGGCCAGCACTCCGGTGGGAACCCTGCCGGGCGAGGTGGTGTTCACCGGGCCTGTTGCCGCGCCGATCGCCAAGGGGCAGGAAATCGCCACGCTGGTCGTGCCGCGCGACGGTCTGCCGGACCTGCGGGTGCCGCTGGTGGCCGAAACCGATCTGCCCGCCGCAGGCTATCTGCGCCGGGTAACCACCGTGGGGCGACTGCTGATCAGCCGCTGGTGGAGCGAGGACGCAAGCGCGCCATCCGCCTCGTGATTGCGCCCATGATTCAGCCGGTGATGCAGCCCGCATCGGGCCTGTTCATCAGTCTGGAAGGCATCGACGGGTCCGGCAAATCCACCCAGGCCCGCAGATTGGCCGACACCCTGCGGGCCGAAGGCCATGATGTGCTGCTGACGCGCGAACCGGGCGGCAGCCCGGGGGCCGAGGATATCCGCCGTCTGGTGTTGCAGGGCGATCCGGACCGCTGGTCGCCGGAAACCGAACTGTTGCTGTTCACCGCCGCCCGGCGCGATCATCTGGAACGCACGATCCGTCCCGCGCTGGAGGCCGGCCGGATCGTCATCTGCGACCGTTTCGCCGACAGCACCCGGGTCTATCAGGGCGTCACGCGCGGCGATCTGCGCGCCAAGGTGGATGCGTTGCATGACCTGATGATCGGGCGCGACCCCGATCTGACGCTGCTGATCGACATTTCGCCAGAAACCGGGCTGGCCCGCGCCAAATCGCGCCAGACGGTGGAAGAACGGTTCGAGGACATGGGCCTTGCCATGCAGCACCGCATGCGCAGCGCGTATCTGGACCTCGCCGCCGAGTATCCTGCCCGCTTCCGGGTGATCGACGGCGACACCGATCCCGACACGCTGGCGGTGCGGCTGCGGGACGCGCTGCGCGACAGGCTGCCCTGATGGCCGCCGCATCCGACGACCGCCCCG